>NZ_JBSWXD010000006.1:0-86602 GCF_056160425.1 Micromonospora sp. ABR4_055 | reverse complement strand
CAGCAGCACCGGCCGGTCCGCACCGGTGCCGACCGCGGCGGCGACCGCGTCGCCGAGCAGCCGGCCCAGCGGCCGGCCCAGCCCGTGCCGCCCCCGTTCCTTGTACGCCAGCAGCAACTCCCGCAGCACCCCCGCGTACTCACCCAACGCCACGCAGGGCGGCAGGTCCGGCGGGGCCGGCTCGGGGCGTACCGGCCGGGGACGCAGCCGCTGCACCTCGTCGGCGCACCGGCCGCACACACCGAACCGCAGCCGGCCGCCGGTGCGGCGGCAACCGGCGCACTCCGCCGGCAGCACCAGGTCGGCCAGCGCCGACCAGACGTCGCCCACCACCGCCGCAGGTCAGTACAGGAAGAACGGGGCGGTCGGATTGGCGGTCGAGTTCTCCGGCTCCTCGGTCCCGCTCGGCTCCACCCCTTCGATCTCCTCCGGCCGGATCTGCTCGCTCGGCTCGAACAGGTCGTACGGCACACCGTTGGCGACGTACATCCGGGCACCGACCGTGCCGCCGCCGACCGGGTTCGCTGGATAGCCGGCCAGGTGGGTCACGCTCGCCCCGCCGAGGTCCCGCAGCGAACTGGTCTCGATCGCGCCGTCCACCGTCACGTCGTACAGGCTGACCCGCCCGTCAGGGTTCGTGCCGGCCGCCACCAGCAGCGTCTCGGCCACCCAGTCGACCTGGGTGAGGTCGGACAGTGAGGTCGGCACCCGGCGGGGTGGCAGCACCTCGAGCTTGCCGCCCCGGCTCAGCGCGGCCACGTACAGCCGGCCGTCGACCACCAACGCGATCCGGTGACCGTCCGGGGCCGCCCCGACCGACTGCACCTCGCCCGTCACCCCGGGCAGCGTGACCTGTTCGACCGCACCGCTGCCGACCCTGAACGAGAACAGCCCGCCGTCCGCGACGACGAGACCCGCGTCACCTGGTGCCTTGAGCCAGACCGGCCGGCCGATGTCGTCGAAGGTCCGGGTGCTGGCGTCGAAGCTGGTACCGGCCCCGGTCGCCGCGCCGACGATCAGCCGCTGGGCACCGCCGTCGGCCACCGCGAGAGCCGCGTACGTGCCACCACCGGCCTGGGTGAAACCGGCGGTGACCACGTTCTGGTTGACCTCCTCGGTGAGCACCGGGATCGGCTCGCCGGAGCGCGCCGAGCTGCGCAGCCGGTGCACCCGGCCCTGGTAGACGGTGAACCGTTCGGGCGTCTCGGGCAGCGCCTGGGTGCCGTTCATCGCCAGCAGGTCGGCACCCGGGTAGACCTTCGGGGTCTGTCCCTGGATGGTCAGCTCCAGGTCGTTGTCGAACTCCGGCCACAGCGACCACATCAGCTGGCCGGCCAGTCGGTCGAGTTCGCGTTCGTCGGCGAACGGGGTCGCGTCGGCGATCAACGTGACCTTCAGCCGGTCCCCGGTGTCGGGCACGTTGCCGCCCGAGCGGATACCGCTCGGCAGCGCCTGCACCGCCGAGGCTAGCCAGCTCGACGGCCCGCCGATCAGCATGTCCAGCAGGACGGTGCGCTGGCGTTCCAACGGCACCGCCACCGGCAGGTAGCGCAGATCCGGCACCAGCGCCCGTTCGCTGGTGTCCCAGAAGTAGATGGTGCGCTGCAGGTAGAACGTGTTCAACGCATCCACGCTGAGCAGCAACGCCGCCGGCGGGTTGAGGACGAACTTGCCCGTCTCACCGGCGACCGACCCGACCTGGAAGGTGTACTCGGTGAACTCCGGCTCCTGGGCGGGCAGCGGCTCCAACGCCCCGTTCGGCCGCAGCAGGCCCAGCTGCTGGACGTCGAGCGCCACCTCCTCCACCCCGGCCTCGGCCCGGGTGATCTGCGGACGTTCCCGCAGTCGGACCACGGTCAGCGCGACCTCAGGGTTGGGATCGCGGATGTCCGCGCGGTCCTGTGGCGCGACGTACTCACGTACCTGTTCCACTGCCCGTTCCGCCTCCACGGCGGCGGCCTGCAGGAAGTTGACGACGAACGCCTCGGTGTTGTTGCGTTCGTCGAGCCGCGACGCCGGCGTCTGGGCCCCGCCGCCACCGGTCGGCAGGCCGGGTGCCGGACCCTGTCCGTCGACCCGAACGTCGGTGTTCTCCGGAATGCCGCACCCGGCGAGCAGCACCCCGGCGAGCACCGGCAGCAGCGCCAGTCGACGCCACCGGCGGGTCACGGTGCCGCTCCGGTCGCGGCCACGCCGCCACTGGCCCGGTCGTCGGAGCCGACGCTCTGCTCCGGGAGGACCACCATCGTGCCGACCGGTTCGGCGCCGGGCGGAGCGGGCTGCGTCGGCGCCCGCCACGGCTCGTCCGGATCGGCACCGTCCGACCCGCCGTCCGACGGCCGGCGGTCCTCCGGAACCAGCCGCAGCGGTGACGAGGCGAGCCGGTCACCGGCCCGGGCCGGCAGGGTGAGCCGGAACTGCGCACCCTCGCCAGGCGCGCCCCACGCTTCCAGCCAGCCGCCGTGCAGCCGGGCGTCCTCCACGCTGATCGACAGGCCGAGGCCGGTCCCACCGGTCTGCCGGGCACGGGACGGATCCGCCCGCCAGAAGCGGTTGAACACCAACTTGTCCTCCCCGGCGCGCAGGCCGACCCCATGATCGCGTACGGTCACCGCGACTGCCGCGTCATCGACGCCGAGAGTGACCACCACCGGCCGGCCCTCGCCGTGCTCGACGGCGTTGCCGACCAGGTTGCGCAGCACCCGCTCGACCCGACGGGGATCCACCTCGGCGATCACCGGCGTCGCGGGCAGTCGCAGCTCGATCCGCACGCCGAGCCGTGCGGCCAGCCCGTCGAGCCGGTCGGCGACCCGGCGGACCACCGACACCAGATCGGTCGGCTCGGCGTCCAGCACGGCGAACCCGGCATCGAACCGGCTGATCTCCAGCAAATCGGTGAGCAGGCTCTCGAACCGGTCCAGCTCGGTCTGCAGCAGCTCGGCGCTGCGGGCCGCCGCCGGGTCGAAGCCGTCCCGCTCGGCGAAGAGCAGATCGGCGGCCATCCGTACGGTGGTCAGGGGGGTGCGCAGCTCGTGCGACACGTCGGAGGTGAACCGACGCTGCAGCCGGGACATCTCCTCCAGCCGGGTGATCTGCCGCTGCAGGTTGGTCGCCATCTGGTTGAACGAGGCGGCCAGCATGGCCAGGTCGTCCTCGCCGTCGACCACCATCCGTTGGTCCAGCAGCCCGGCGGAGAGTCGCTGCGCGGTGCGCGCGGCCACCCGTACCGGCGTGACGACCAGCCTGGTGACCAGCGCGGCCAGCAGGCCGAGCAGCATCACCAGGGCCAGTCCGGTGATGAGCACGGTCGCCCGGATCTGGTTGGCGGCCTGATCCTGGGTGGTCAGCGGCACCAGGTAGTAGAGCTCGACCTGACCGAACTTGGTCGGCACCGGGGAGCCGTAGACCAGGTACTTGAGCCGCCCCTCGCCGAGGTCACCGGTGCGGATCTGATGCGCCTGGGCACCGGAGCCGACGTGCCGGGCCAGTTCGTCGCTGATCATGCCGGACGCGTCCACCGCCGGCGAGGTCGCCGACTGGATCAGTGGGTAGCCGCTCGCCGCCATCACCACGACCACCCCACCCACCTGGTCGGGGTCGCCGCCGGCCAGGGTGCTGACGGTCAGCTCGAAGGTCACCCGGACCTGCGGGTCGAAGTACTGCGGATGCACGCTCATCTGCTCGGCGGCGTAGTCCCGCCCGTGGGTGAGCCGCCGCTGCACGTCCTCCCGGGCCCGGTCCAGCAGGATGTTGGTGCTCTGCGACGCCACCATGTACGCGAACCCGCCGACCAGCAGGCCGGACGCGACCAGGGTGATGGTCACCACCCGCAGCTGCAGGGACCTGCGCCACATCCGCTGGGCTCCGCTGGTCACCGGCCGGGTCCGGGCCAGCAGCAGATCCCGCGCCGGGCGCAGTGCGCCACTGACACGGGAGGACAGGTCGGACACGGTGCGGGATCGGCCAGCCACAGTACGGACCAGGCTAGCCGGTGCCCGCCTTGTAGCCCACGCCCCGAACGGTGAGGATGATTTCGGGTCGCTCCGGATCCGGCTCGATCTTGGCGCGCAGCCGCTGCACGTGCACGTTCACCAGCCGGGTGTCGGCCGCGTGCCGGTAACCCCAGACCTGCTCCAGAAGCACCTCACGGGTGAACACCTGGCGCGGTTTGCGGGCCAGCGCGACCAGCAGGTCGAACTCCAGTGGGGTCAGCTTCACCTCCGCACCGTCGCGGCTGACGGTGTGCGCCGGCACGTCGATGGTGATCTGGTTCCCCGGTGGCCCGATGGTGAGCAGTTCGGGCGCGACGTCCTCGCCCCGGCGCAGCCGGGCCCGCATCCGGGCGACCAGCTCCTTGGGCTTGAACGGCTTCACCACGTAGTCGTCGGCGCCGGACTCCAGGCCGAGCACGACGTCGACGGTGTCGCTCTTGGCGGTGAGCATGACGATCGGGATGCCCGATTCGGAGCGGATCGCCCGACAGACGTCGATCCCGCTCATCCCGGGCAGCATCAGGTCGAGCAGCACGATGTCCGGCCGGTTGTCCCGGAACGCGGCGAGCGCCCGCTCACCGTCGGCAACGAACGACGGCAGGAAGCCCTCGCTGCGCAGCACGATACCCATCATCTCCGCCAGGGCGGGATCGTCATCGACAACCAGCACGCGGGCTCTCATGTGACCAATATTCCATCCCGGTTCCAGCGGTGGGGGACCGCCACCCGGCCGGGCTGGTGGCAGCGCCACCGGCCCGGTCGTGACATCCCCCCATAGTCGCGACATTCCGGACGCCGCGCCGCCCTACAGCGGCTGACGGCGATCCGCGTGCCACGATGGTAGGCCAGCGTCCCGTCCGAACCATCGACCACCTCGTCACCAGGAGTCCGCGTGGATCACGCCGGCCCGCCCGACGTGCTGCCGCTGCGCCCGCTCACCACGGGCGAACTGCTGGACGCAGCCGTGGGTCTGCTCCGCGGCCACGCGCCCGTCCTGTTGACCGTCGGCGCCGTACTCGCTCTCGGTGAGCAACTGCTGCTGCTCCCACTGCGCGAGGCGGCCGGAGCCACCGCCCCCGGGTACCTGCCGAGCTGGAACCGGCTCGGCCTCTACTGGCTGCTGCTCGCCGCCGGGGCAGCCCTCGAAGTGACGGCGATCGCCCTGCTCAGCGGCCTCACCTCGCGGGCTGCCGGAGCGGCGCTGTCCGGTCGGCGCAGCACCGGGGCCCGGCTGCTCGACCCGCGCGGCGGCCGGTTCGCCGCAGTCGTGCTGGTCGCCTGGGCGGCCGGCACCATCATGTTCACCGCCGCGCTCGCCGGACCGGTCTGGTTCATCGGATACGCGGTCCTCGGGCTGGCGGTCCCGGCCGTGGTGCTGGACCGGGTGCCGGTCTGGCAGTCGCTGGCCCGGTCCGCCGCGCTCGCCACCCGCGCCGGGCTGCGCGCCGGGCTGATCCGCGTCCTGGGCTACCTGATCTGGTTCGTCATCCGCGCCGGCCTGGCGATCGGCGCGGTGAACCTGGTCGACCGGGACGCGGCGTGGCTCGCCGTCGCGACCGTCGCCGGCTGGACCCTTCTCAACGCGGTCGGCTACCCGGCACTCGCCTGCCTGGACGCCGTCCTGCACGTGGAGACGCGGATGCGTACCGAAGGACTGGACATCCGCCTGCGGCGAGCGTCGACCCCGACGAGCACCTTCCGGGCCGCAGCGTCGGTGAGACCGGACGCCGGTTTGCCGGTTGCTGGCGGGTGATCGCGACCGTGAGCCGCTGGTGGACCGAGTTCGTCGCCGCCGTCGGCGACGTCGTCCCGCTGCCCCTTGCCACAGTGCTGCTGATGGCCGGCGCCGCGTTGGTCGCCCTCGGATGGTTCCACTGGCCCCGCTGGTGGCCACGGCGCCGGCCCGGTCCATGGGGCTGGCTGGGCCGGCCGGGCCTAACCGACCGGCTGCGCCGGCTGGGCCGCTGGCGGCCGGCACCGCCCGGCCTGCCCCGCTGGCTGGCCGCGTTCGATCCGCGCCGCTGGCTGGCCGCGTTCGATCCACGCCGCTGGCGGCGCCGGACGGCGACCGCCGGCGGCGATCGCCCCGGTGGTTCGCCGGTGCCGCCGCCCCGGTCGACCGACGTTCCGGCCGCACTCGCCGACCGGTACGCCGACCAGGGCCGGTACGCCGAGGCGGTCCGGGAACGGTTGCGCGCGATGGTCGTGGAGGTCACCGACCACGGGGTGCTCACCGACCGCCCCAGCTGGACCGTCACCGAACTCGCCGACGTGGCCGGGCGGACCGAGCCGGCCGCCCACCCCGTGCTGACCGAGGCCGGCGACATCTTCAGCGACGTGTGGTACGGAGAGCAGCCGGCACTGCCCGGCCACGACCGGCGGATGCGCGAACTCGCCGGCCAGCTGCGTCAGGCACTCGACCAGGACCGTCGGCCCGCCGGCCAGCGACCGGGCCGGCGACGGTGACCCGGCCCGGTGTCCGCCGCCCACGGCTGCAACAGCGGCGGTGGCGGTGGCTGCGGATCGCGATCCCGTTCACGGTGGTCGGCGTACTGCTCGTCGGCACCGCCGTGGCGTACCAGCTGACCCACCCGGACCCGACCCGGCCCGGCTTCCTCTCCCCGACCAACCACGGCCCGGACGGCGGCAGCGACCTCGCCGCCGCGTTGCGCGACGACGGTATCGCCGTCCACTCCGCCGACGGGACCGTCGACGCGATCCGCGCCGCGCTGACCGGGCCCACCACGCTGTTCGTTCCCGCGCCGACCCTGGTGCATCCGGACTACCTGCGGGCGCTCGGTCGGATGCCGGCCGGGACCCGGGTGCTGCTGGTCGACCCGCCGGCCCGGCTGCTGCGCGGCGAGCCGCTGCCGGTTGACAGCCGTACCCGGCGCTGGGCGGCCCGGGTCGACGGTCCGGACCATGACGGCCGGCCGTGCGCACTGCCCGAGGTGGCCGGCACCGGACCGGCGGCGGCCGTACGGCAGCGTTACGCTGCCCCGCCCGGAATCGACCCGGACCGGTTCGACCTGTGTTTCGATGCCGGCCTGGCCCGGCTCGACTGGGGGCAGGCCGAGCTGGTGGTGGTCGGGGCGAGCGACCCGTTCCGCAACGACCGGTTCGACGAGCACCGCAACGCGCGGTTCGCCGCCCAGCTGCTCGGCACCCGGGCGCAGGTGGTCTGGCTCGACCTCGCCCACCCGGACACCCCACCGGAGCCCGGGGAGCCGGTGCAGCAGCCGTCGATCCACCTCGGCGAGGACGATCCGAGCGCCGGCCCGCGGGTCAGCGCCCAGCCGACCGGGCAACCGCAGGGACCCGTGGCCAGCGAGGTCCGGCCGTCGCAGGACACCCTGCTGGACGCCTTTCCGCCGTGGTTCTGGGCGTCGCTCGCCCAGCTGGCCGTCGCCGCCCTGGTACTGGTGCTGTGGCGGGCCCGCCGGTTCGGTCCACCGGTGTATGAGGCGCTGCCGGTGACAGTTCCGGTTGCCGAGACGATGCTGGGCCGAGGGCAGCTCTACCGGCGGTCCCGGGAACGGGCCCCCACCACGGGTATCCTGCGTACCGCCGCGCTGGCCCGACTCGTCCCGATGCTGGATCTGCCGGATCAACCCCAACCGGCGGACGTCGTGGCGGCGGTCGCCGACCGGACCGGGGCGTCCGCCGAGCAGATCGACGCGTTGCTGTACGGGCCGCCGCCCACCACCGACGGCGACCTGCTGCACCTGGCCCGGCGGCTGGCCGCCCTGCCCACCGAGGTCGCCGGTCCGGCCAACCGCATCGAACCGGCAGCCGGGCCGGTCCGGACACCGTCCGACGGGCCGGTGGCTCCGGCACCCCGGTCCCCATCCGCGATCGAAGGAGAACCCTGGTGACCCGACCCAGCGTGACCGGTCCGGCGGACGCCGCACCCGCCGACCACGACGCGGCCCGTGACGCGCTACGCCGGCTGCGTGCCGAGGTCGCCAAGGCCGTGGTCGGGCAGGACGCCGTGGTCACCGGTCTGGTCATCGCGCTGCTCTGCCGTGGGCACGTGCTGCTGGAAGGCGTACCCGGCGTCGCCAAGACGCTGCTGGTACGCGCGTTCGCCGCAGCGCTGGATCTGGACGCCAAGCGGGTGCAGTTCACCCCGGACCTGATGCCGGGCGACGTCACCGGGTCACTCATCTTCGATCCACGGAGTGCCGCGTTCACCTTCCGGGAAGGCCCGGTCTTCACCAACCTGCTGCTCGCCGACGAGATCAACCGGACACCACCGAAGACGCAGTCGGCCCTGCTCGAGGTGATGGAGGAGCACCAGGTCTCGGTGGAAGGGGTCCGCCGGCCGCTGCCGGCACCGTTCATCGTGGCCGCCACCCAGAACCCGATCGAGTACGAGGGCACCTACCCGTTGCCGGAGGCGCAGCTCGACCGGTTCCTGCTCAAGCTGTCCGTACCGCTGCCCAGCCGGAACGAGGAACTGGGCGTGCTGCGGGCCCACCACGCCGGCTTCGATCCGGCGGACCTGGCCGCCGCCGGGGTGCGCCCGGTCGCCGGGGCGGCCGACCTGGCCGCGGCCCGCCGGGCCATCGGGCAGGTACGGGTCAGCGAAGAGGTGTTCGGCTACATCGTGGACCTGTGCCGGGCCACCCGGACGGCTCCCGCGCTGGCGCTCGGTGCCTCACCGCGGGGCACCACCGCGCTGCTCAACACTGCCAAGGCGTGGGGGTGGCTGGCCGGCCGCGACTACGTCACACCGGACGACGTGAAGGCGGTCACCCGGGCCACCCTGCGGCACCGGATCCGGCTCCGGCCGGAGGCGGAACTGGAGGGGGTCATCGAGGACGCCGTACTCGAATCGGTGCTCGGCGCCGTCCCGACGCCACGGTGACCGGGCCGGAGGTGCCGCCGGCCGGGGCCGGACGGCCGCCGTGCTGACCTGGCGGGCGGCGGTGCTGCTCGGGGCCGGCGCGGTGACTCTGCCGTGGTGGCCGCGGCCATGGCTGGGTCTGGTGGTCGTCACCGGATCGGTGGCCCTGCTCTCGCTGATCGACCTGGCGTGGGCCGCCCCACTGAGCGCCCTGGAACTGCGCCGCGACGGCGACCGGACCAGCTGGTTCGGCACTGCGGCGACAGTGACGTTGCGGCTGCGCAACGGCTCCCGACGGCGACTGCGGGCCGAGGTCCGCGACGCCTGGACCCCGTCGGCCGGCGCCGCCCCCGCCGAGAGCATCGTCGCCGATCCCGCCGGCACCGATCCGGCCGATCGCGCCTCCACCGCCGCTTACCCCGCCGGCACCATCGGCGGTGGGCCCGTCTGGCGGGTACGGCTGGCACCGGGAGCCACCGCCGCAATGCCCGCCGTACTCAGCCCGACCCGTTGCGGCGACCGGCGCGCCGTCGAGGTGACCGTCCGGTCCACCGGCCCACTCGGGCTGGCGTTCCGGCAGCGACGCCGGCGGCCGTCCACCCCGCAATGGACGCTGCGGGTGCTGCCCCGCTTCAACTCCCGGCGGCTGTTGCCGGAGAAGCTGGCCCGGCTGCGGGTGATCGACGGCATGCGGGCGACCCGGGGACGGGGGCAGGGCACCGAGTTCGACAACCTGCGCGAGTACGTGGTCGGCGACGACGTACGGTCGATCGACTGGCGGGCCAGCGCCCGGCGCTCCGACGTACTGGTCCGGACCTGGCGCCCGGAGCGGGACCGGCGGGTGGTGTTCGTCCTGGACACCGGGCGCACGTCGGCGGTCCGCGTCGGCGACCAGCCCCGGCTGGACGTGGCGGTCGACGCCGCGCTGCTGCTGGCCACGCTGGCGCACCGGGCCGGTGACCGGTTCGACCTGCTGGCGGTGGACACGAAGGTCCGGGCGCGGATCTGGGGTGCGAGCCGCCAGACCCTGCTGCCCCGGTTGGTCGCCGAACTGGCGGCGCTGCAACCGACGCTGGTGGAGACGGACCACGAGCTGATGGTCGGTGAAGTGCTCCGCCGGGAGACTCGCCGGTCCCTGGTGGTGCTCTGCACCGCGCTGGAGCCGGCGGCGCTCGGCGACGGACTGCTGCCGGTACTGCCCCGGCTCGTCGCCCGACACCAGGTCGTGGTGGCCGCAGTCGGGGATCCGGCGGTGCCGGCCGTCGCAAACGGGCCGGTACGCGACGTCGCCGACGCGTACCTGGCCGCCTCCGCAGCACAGACCAGGGCCGAGCGGGACCGGGTCGGTGGTGCGCTGCGTCGGCACGGTGTTCCGGTGCTGGACGCGGCCGCGCCGAGCTTCGCCGACCGGCTCGCAGACCTCTACCTTCAGCTGAAACTGCTCGGCCGGCTCTGAACCGGGCCCCCGTCGACGGTCCGGGTCGGGGCTTGATCGGCGTGGTGCCGGGCCGGGTCGGCGGGGTGCCGGGAGCCGAGGATGAGGACGTAGCCGAGGAAGGCGAGCCAGGCGGCGAAACCGATCGCGACCCGCAGCCAGGTCGGCAGCGGTGCCGGGGTGACGAAGGCCTCGATCAGCCCGGCCACCGCGAACAGCAGCACCAGCCCGAGCGCCACCAGTACGCCGGAGAGCCCGGCCTCGGCGACCGCCCGGCCCCGGGTCAGGTGCGCCGGCGGCGCGATCCACGCCCCGCCGATCCGCAGCCCCACGCCGGCAGCGATGAAGACGCCGGTCAACTCCAGCAGACCGTGCGGCGTGACCAGTCCGAAGAAGACATCCGCCCGGTCGTACGAGATCATCACCCCACCGGTGACCCCGAGATTCAGCGCGTTCACCCAGAGTAGGTAGAGCACCGGGACCACCAGTACGCCCGCGGCCAGGCACTGCGCGGCGAGCCAGGCGTTGTGCGCCCACAACTGGGCGGCGAAGTTCGGTGCCGCGTACCGGGTGTAGTAGCCGGCGAAGCTCGACTCGGCGAGCTCAGCGGCGGCCTGGTCACCGATCAGCAGCCGGGCGCTGTCCGGATTGCCGGCCACCCACCACATCAGAAAACCGGTGAGCGTGCAGAAAGCGACCGCCACCGCCGCCCACCAGGGCGCCGCCTGGAACACCGCCCGGGGGAACCCGACGCTGAAGAACCGGCCGACCCGGGCCCAGGAGAATCCCCGGCCCCGGGTGAGCCGAGCGCGGGCCGCCAGCACCAGCCGGGACAGCCGGGCGACCAGCGCCGGGTCCGGCGAGCGGCTGCGGACCGCCGACAGGTGGGTGGCGGTCCGCTGGTAGAGCGCGACCAGCTCGTCCACCTCGGCGACGGTTAGTCGCCGGGCACGCACGAGCTGTTCCAGTCGTCGCCACTGGGGCCCGTGCTCCGCCACGTACGCGTCGAGGTCCACGGTCACCTCCCGTCCCATAGTGTTCACTGGCAGGGTGGCCATGCAGACAACCGGGGGCGGCAGGCTGGTCAGCGGCGAAGCTGTCGAGGTGGAGGTACGGCTGGCCCGGCTCGGCTCGCGGCTACTGGCCCTGCTCGTCGACCTCGCCGTGCAGGCGCTGATCGCGGTGGTGCTGGCGGTCCTGGCCGGGCTGCTGCTCGCGTCGATGCGCGCGTCCATCGAAGTCGACGAGGCGCTCGGGCAGGCGCTACTCACGGTCGGCGCCGTCCTGGTGCTGGTCGGCTACCCGGTGCTGTGCGAGACGCTGAACGCCGGCCGTACCGTCGGCAAACTGGCGGTCGGCATCCGGGTGGTACGCGACGACGGCAGCCCGCCACGTTTCCGACACTCGCTGGCCCGCGCTCTGGTCGGCGTGGCCGCGGAGTGGCCCGGACTGCTGCTGCCGCCGCTCACCTGGCTGGCCAGCCTGGTGACACTGGTGACCAACCGGGACGGCAAACGCATCGGGGACCTGGCCGCCGGCACGATCGTGGTGCACGACCGGGCACCGGCGGCTTGGGGGTGGGTGCCGGACATGCCGCCGGTGCTCGCCGGTTGGGCCCGTACCCTCGACCTGAGCCGCCTCGACGACGACCTCGCGCTGGACGTACGGCATCTGCTCGCCCGGGGCCACGGGTTCGCCGAACCGGCCCGCTCCGACCTGGTCCGGTTGGTGACCGAACAGGTCGCGGCAGTGGTCACTCCCCCGCCGCCGGCCGGTGTCCCGCACTGGGCCTACCTGGCGGCGGTTCTCGCCGAACGCCGTCGCCGGTCGGCGCAGCGGCTGGCCCGGACCAGGGCGGTGACCGCCGTGCTCTGGCCGGAACTCGCCGCGGTGAGTCCGGCGCGGACGAGCGCCCTGCGTCCGGCGGCGCCGGTCCGGACCGCTGCACCCGAGCCGGTCCGGACCGCTGCGCCCGGGCCGGTTGCGCCGGCGCAGCGGGACGGACCGGACTGGCCGCGCGGCAGCTGGCCGCGGCCGCCCTGGCTGGGCCCGACGGCGGAGCAGCCGGACTGGACCGGGGTACGCCGTCCACCGGTCGCCAGCACGCTGCGCGCCTCCGACGCGCCATCGGACCGAGAACGGCCGTCCGGATCCGCACTGTCGTGAACCGGTTTGCGGCTGGCCAAGTGTGGCAGCATCGGTGCCGTGAAGGCATTCCTCCCGTGGTTGGTCGTCCTTGCCCTGGTGATCCTGTTGAACGCGGTCGGGTTACGCCCGTTGGCCACCGCGCTGGCACTCGGTTGGCTGGCGTACTGCATCTGGACCTGGGTACGACCGGGCAGCCGCTCCCAGGGTTGACCTCCGCCGACACGCCACGAATCGGTAATTTCCGGATTAGCTTGACAGCCTGGCTACTCACTGCGAATCTATGACTACGTCGCGTCACGATGATCGTCACGCTGACGCGCGGGGGAACCAAACCGGGGGGATGCGCGGGGCGGCTGTCGGTGAGCGGAGCGGACGCTCACCCGGCCGCCCCGCGTGCTTGTCCGCCAGCAGCCGGCTCGGCCGGCTAGCCGGCTGAGGCGACCGAGGCGACGAAGGCCGTACCAGCGCCGGAGACCACCAACGGCGTCCCGCCCGCCGGCCCCACCGCCGCCTGCCCTGCCCGGACCGGCACCGCCGCCACACCGTCGTCGACGGCGACCTCACCCGCGACGCAGAGCACCACCCGGGGACCTTCGACCGGCACCGACACCTGCCGCGCCCCCGCGTCGAGCACAACCCGGTGCAGCGCGAACTCGGTGGCCGGCGCCGGCCAGGTGACCACCCCGGTGTCCACCGGCCGGGCGCGTACCACCGGGTCGTCGAGCACCTCGAAGCGCAACACCCGCAGCAACTCCGCGACGTCAACGTGCTTGGGGGTCAACCCACCGCGCAGCACATTGTCGCTGGCCGCCATGATCTCCACGCCGGCACCCCGCAGGTACGCGTGCAGGTTGCCGGCCGGCATCCAGATCGCCTCCCCCGGAGCCAGGGTGACCTGGTTGAGCAGCAGCGCCACCAGCACCCCGGGGTCGGCCGGATAGTGTCCGGCCAACCGGCGCAGCAGCGCCGCGTCGGCGGCGTACCGCGTCGGCAGTCGGTCGGCACCCGCCACCGCCGCCGCGACCAGAGCCGGTCGTTGCGGCCGCGGCCACCGCAGCAGCCGCTCCAACGCCTCCGGCAGCCCGTCCGGGCCGACCCGCAACGCCTTGGTCACCGGCTCCAACTCGTCGACACCCAACGCCGCCAGCACCTCGGCGGAGAGCTGCGGCACCCGGAAGCCGCAGAGCGCATCGAACTCGCTGAGCGCCACCAGCAGCTCCGGCTTGTGGTGCGGGTCGACGTAGTTACGCCCCGCCGAGGTGGCCGGCAGCTTCGACTGCGCGGCGTACCCGGCGCGGGCCTGCGCCGCGTCCGGATGCGCCTGCAACGACAGCGGCGTCTCGGCGGCCAGCACCTTCATCAGGTACGGCAGCCGCCCGTCGAACCGGGTCGCGGTCGGCTCGCCCAGCCAGCCCACCGGATCCTGGTCGATCAGCTCCGGCAGCCCGACCAGCGCCGCGCCCCGTCGCACCTGGGACGGCGCGCCGGGGTGGGCACCCAGCCAGAGCTCCGCCTCCGGCCCGGGTGCCGGAGCCGGGCGCCCCTGCAGCTGCGCGATGACGGTCCGCGACCCCCAGGCATAGTCCCGGATCCGGCCGGTCAACAGTTCCACGACGCCCGCCTCAGGTGGTGGAGAGTTCCTTCATCTCGCTCACCGCCGGCACCGCCATCGGGTCCAGATGGTGCGCCAACGCCAGGTAGACGGAGGCGAAGTCGGGGACCGAGATCAACGAGGCGAGCCGTTCCAGCGCCGAACCGCCCTCCGCCGTGATCACGTCGCACCGCACACCGCGCCGGTCCGCCAGGGTCTGCACCGCCTCGGCCCGGCGCTCCTCGACCACGAAGGGTTCGTCGGCGTCGTCCTCCGGGTTCAGCCCACCGTCGCGCAGCAGCACCAGACGCAGCCGGGTCGGCGACTCGGACTGGTCATCGTCGTCGTCCGGGTCGGCGAAAATGTCCCGGGTCGACTCGCCCAGGCCGCCGAAGACCCCGTCGAGCAGCCCTACCCGACCCCGGCCGGCCTCGCCGAGCGCCCCGGTGACCACCGGGTAGCGGGCGTTCGTCGACAGCGTGTCGCCGAACCGGCGGGCGGCGACCGACGCCACCGGCGACGAGCCCCAGACGATCGGCACCGAACCGGCCAGCCCGAGAGCGAGGGCCTTCGCCGGGTTGACGAACGACTCGGCGGCCGGGCGACACCGTTCGGCGTCGGCGTCCAGCCGGGCCGCCGTCTCCGCCAGATCCGCCTCGTTGACCTTGACCAGGCCCAACGCCCGCGCTGCCAGCAGCACCGGCACGGTCAACGCCCAGAGGCTGGCCCGAGCCGGGGCCCGTCGCGGCACCGGGACGAACGGGGCGCGTACCCCTTCGGCGACCGACTGCAGCTGCGAGTCCGGCGGCCCGACGGCGACCAGCCGGGCACCGCGCCGGGCGGCGGCCTGAGCCGCACCCAGCGCCTCCGGGCTGCGCCCCGAAGCGCTGACCGCGATGACCACGTCGGCCGCGCCGACCCAGCCGGGCACGCCGGAGCTGCGGTGCGGAATCACCGGTACGGGACAGCGCGGTCCGGCCACAGTGGCCAGCACGTCACCGGTCCGCCCGGCGGTACCGATACCGGCGATGACGACCGCCCGGGGCCGCCCTTCGTCGCTGAGCATGCCGAGGTTGGCTTCGGCGGCCAGCGCCGCCGACTCGCGCACCTGGGCACCGGCCGACGCGGTGAACCGCAGCATGCCGCCGGGATCGGTCGAGTTGAGCCCGTCCACGTCGTCGAGCAGCGCCTCGTCGGCGACCCGCCGACCCACCACCCCGGACGTGCCGTCGATCGGAACCGCCATCAGCCGGCCTCGCCGGGCCGGCGGGCCTCGTCCAGCAACAGCACCGGAATCCCGTCCCGCACCTCGAAGATCCGCGAGCACTCCGGACAGGTGAGGGTCGCCGCGTCGGCGTCGTAGGTCAACGGCGTGTGGTGCGTGTCCGGGCAGGCGAGGATCTCCAGCAGCTGCTGATCCAGGGCCATCGGATGGCTCCTTCCACGTGTCTCGCCGGCGGACCCCGTCCCGGGGTGCGCCTTCCGGTGAAGATCCTAGCCGCGAACCAGCGCGAGCACCCCGTCGCGCAGTTCGGCCATCCGCTCGGTGGTCGGTGCCTCCACGTTGAGCCGCAGCAACGGCTCGGTGTTCGAGGCACGGATGTTGATCCAGGCACCGTCGTCGAAGCGGACGGTCAGCCCGTCCAGCTCGTCGGTGTCGGCGTCGGCGTACGCCGTCCTGATCTCGGCGAGCTTGGCCTGCTGGTCGGTGACCGTCGAGTTGATCTCACCGGAGGCGACGTACCGCTCGAACTCGTGGGCCAGCTCGGACAGCGGCTTGTCCTGCTCGCCGAGCGCGGCCAGCATGTGCATCGCGGCCAGCATCCCGGTGTCGGCGAACCAGAAGTCCCGGAAGTAGTAGTGCGCCGAGTGCTCACCGCCGAAGACCGCGTTGGTCCGGGCCATCTCGGCCTTGATGAACGAGTGACCGACCCGGGAGCGCACCGGCTCGCCGCCGTTCTCCCGGACGATCTCGGCCACCGCGTTGGAGGTGATCAGATTGTGGATGACCGTCTCACCGGGGTGTTTGGCCAGCTCCCGAGCGGCGACCAGGGCGGTGATCGCCGACGGCGAGACCGGCTCGCCACGCTCATCGACGACGAAGCAGCGGTCGGCGTCGCCATCGAACGCCAACCCCAGGTCGGCGTTGTGCTCCCGGACCGCCTTCTGCAGGTCGACGATGTTCTCCGGGTTGAGCGGGTTCGCCTCGTGGTTCGGGAACGAGCCGTCCAGCTCGAAGTACATCGGCACGATGGTCAGCGGCAGAGCCGGCAGCACCGTGTCACCGAGGACCGCCGGCACGGTGTAGCCGCCCATCCCGTTGCCGGCGTCGACGACCACCTTCAGCGGCCGGATCCCCGACAGGTCGACCAGGGTACGCAGATGCGCGGCGTAGTCGGCGAGCAGTTCGCGCCGCTCGACCCGGTCCCCGCCGGACGGCACCTCGCCGCTGTCGAGCAGCGCCTGGGCCCGGTCCCGGATGTCGGTCAGCCCGGAGTCCTGGCCGATCGGCGCCGCCCCGGCCCGGCACATCTTGATGCCGTTGTACTGGGCTGGATTGTGGCTGGCGGTGAACATCGCGCCGGGCAGCTCCAGCGCGCCGGAGGCGTAGTAGAGCAGGTCGGTGGAGGCCAGCCCGGCGTGCAGCACCTCGGCCCCGGCAGCGGTGGCCCCGGCGGCGAACGCGTCGGCCAGCGGTGGCGACGACTCACGCATGTCGTGGGCGATGACGATCCGGTCGGCTTTGTCGCCGCGCTCGGCCAGGACCTGTACGAACGCGGTACCGATGGCCCGGGCCACGGTCTCGTTCAACTGGTCGGGAGTGGTGCCACGGACGTCGTAGGCCTTGACGATTTTGGACAAGTCAGACAAGGTCTCGCTCCTCAGCCGTGCCGATGCCAACACGAGTGAGGGTAACGGAGCGGTGGGCAATGCCTTCGGCCAAGGCTGACGGTCCATCCTCCGGCAGCACGATGTTCATCCTCCGGCCGGATACGCCGCTGCAGGGAGCGCCCAGCCGCTGGTCAGCGCCGGATCCGGGGCAACAGCATGGTCGCCCCGCCGTCCCCACCGTCCCCACCGGGACCACCCGTACCGGGCGGGCCGTTGCGGCCGTCCAGGCCCGACCGGGCCGGGCGCAGCCTGCGGATCAGCAGCACCAGCAAGGCGATACCGACAGCGACCATGCCGATCCCGGCGGCCATCACCCCGGTGCCGATGCCGGGACCGTCGTCACCGGCCGGTCCGCCGGCCGAGCCGGCCGCAGCCAGCAGACTCTGGTCCGGCAGTACGGCCGGTGCGTCGCTCGGCTCCACGGCCGCGCTGTCGACCGTCGGTTCCGGGGTCGGTTCCAGGGTCGGCGACGGGGTCGGCGGACCCGGCTGGTACGTGCCGGCGAGCCGACCGCCGACCCGCTTCGCCCCGGCTTCCCGACCGAGCAGCACCCCACCGGCGGTGTACGCCTCACCGACGATGTGCGCGACTCCGGCCGGCGCACCGGTCCGGAACGCCATCCGGTAGCGGACCGAGCGGCTCTTGCCCTTGCACAGCTCGTCCTTTTCCGGCGCGGTGTGCTCGGTCAGCAGCAGCCCGTCGCCGTTGTCCCACAGCGGCACGGTCACCCAGTCGTCGTCGATCCGGGCCTGCACGCCGACCTGGTCGGGGGTGACACCGGGCAGCCGGATCGCCAGCGCGGTACGCACCGCCACGCACCCGTCGGTGCGTCTGGTCACCTTCACGGTCACCCCACCGGCCTTCTCGCCGGCGGTGAACTTGCTCGGCAGGCCGATCCGCACCCGCTCGTCCTGGCCGTACGCGGGGCCTGCGGCGAGTGCCGCTGTGCCGACGGTCAGCGCGAGCACCGTCGCCAGTCGAGCCGTGCCACGCCGTACCGACATCTCCGCCTCGCCTTCCGCGTCGCCGGCACCCGCGCTTCGGACGCCACCGCGCGACAGGCTACCGCGCGGTGGCTACGCGGCCGGACCGCGCAGCGCGCCGCCCCGGACATCGGCGACGAACCGCCCGAAGTCCGTCGCGGTGAAGGCGAGCACCGGGCTGGCCGGGTCCTTGGAGTCCCGTACGCCGACGGTCCCGCCGACGACGGCGACCTCGACGCAGCTGCCGTTGCCGCTGCTGTAGCTGCTCTTGCGCCAGCCCGCCCCGGTGAAATCTGCTGTGGACATGCGGTGCTCCTTGTCAGCGACGCGTCAGGTCAGCCCGTCGGCGACCTCGGCGATGAACGCCCGGGAGTCGTCGCAGCCGAGCGCATCCGCCCGCAGGTCGTCGAAGACAAGGTTATAGCGGGCGACGCCGGCCGGCTTCTCCACGTAGAGGTCGCCGGCCTCGTTCTCGACGTAGGCCACGTCGGCGTCGGCGGTCTCCGGGAAGGTCAGCACGGTGAACGGCCCGGTGTTGCAGGCATACGCGCCCTGAGCGAACGGCAGGACCTGCAGTCGTACGGTCGGCAAAGTGGACAGGTCGACCAGGTGACGCAGCTGCCGGTGCATCAGCTCCGGCCCACCGACCAACCGGCGCAGCACCGCCTCGTCGAGTACCGCCCAGAGCCGCACCGGGTCGGTCTCGCGGGTCAGCACCCGCTGCCGGGCCATCCGTACGCCGACCTTTTCCTCGATGGTCTCGGCGCTGTGGCCGGGCAGGGTCTTGCGGACGACTGTCCGGGCGTACTCCTCGGTCTGCACCAGACCGGGCAGTACGGACGGCTCGAACCAGCGCAGCTCGGCGGCGTCGTTCTCCAGGGCGATCAGCGTGGAGTACTCCCAGGTGAGACGTTCGCTGTACTCCTGCCACCAGCCGGTCTCCTGCGCCTGGCGGGCCAGGGCAACCAGCCGCTGCCGCTCGGGGCCCTCGATGCCGTAGACATCGAGCAGCTCGTGGACGGTGCCGGGCGAGATCCTGACCCGGGCCGTCTCGATCCGGCTGATCCGGGCGGTCGAGCAGCGCAGCTCGGTGGCGACCTGCTCGGCGAGCAGGCCGGATGTCTCCCGCAGGGCGCGCAACTCGCGACCGAGCTGCCGGCGTCGCACCGTCGGCGGCGATCCGACGACCATCAGGCACCTCCTTGACATTGATGCATGGACGCCAGTCTCGCTTACCGAAAGCGCGACGTCAGCTACCAGTAGTTCAGATGGTGCAATTCAATGCACTTGCATGGCTGGTGACCACAGAACACGATGACATCACCACACGTCACTGCGTACCGAATCGAGGACGACTGTGAGCGACCAGACCCGCACGGCAACCACCGCGATCCGTCTGGAGGCGGTCCTGCTCGACCGGGCACCGAAGGTGTTCGCCCTGTGCCGCTTCGACGACGACTACGACGAGTTGCCCGACGCGGACGAAACGGTCGACACCGGCGAAGCGGTCGACGACGTCGTCGGCTGGGCGTTCGCCATGCCGGACGGCAAGGTGCTGATCGTGCACAGCGACGGCAGCCGCGACGGAATGACCTGGTGCAACGACATCGAGTCGGCGAGTCGGTTCTGGGCACCGCTGATCGGCGCCGACCTGCTGGCCGTCGCCTAACCTGCGAGGTGCCAGGTCAGAGGTCGAGTCCGGTGAGGACCATCACCCGGGGATCGGTGTAGTCGTCCATCGCGCTGCGGACTCCTTCGCGGCCCACACCGCTGCCCTTGACCCCGCCGTACGGCATCTGGTCGGCCCGGTACGACGGCACGTCACCGACGATCACCCCGCCGACGGCGAGCGTGCGGTGCGCGGTGAACGCAGTCTGCAGGTTGTGGGTGAACACGCCGGCCTGCAGCCCGTACGCCGAGTCATTGACCGCCGCGAACCCGGCCTCGTCGTTCTCCACCCGGTCCACGACGAGCACCGGGCCGAAGACCTCCTCGGTCAGCACCTTCGCGCCGGCCGGCACCCCGGTCAGCACCGTCGGCGGGTACGTCGCGCCGTCGCGTCGGCCGCCGACCTCGATCGTCGCCCCGGCGGCCACCGCCTCCTCCACCCACGACTCGACGCGTATCGCGGCGTCCTCGCTGATCAGCGGCCCAACGTCGGTGGCGTCGTCGGCCGGGTCACCGGCCCGCAGCGCCTGTACGGCGGCGACGAGCCGGGGCAGGAAGCCGTCGTAGAGCCATTCGTGCACGTACACCCGTTGCACCGCGATGCAGCTCTGCCCGGCCTGATAGTTCGAGAAGGTGGCGATTCGCTGTGCCGCCCGGGTCAGCTCCTCGTCGCCGGTCCAGTCCTCGCAGATCACCGCTGCGGCGTTACCGCCCAGCTCCAGGGTGACGTGCTTGTCCGGCACTGATCGGCGGATCAGCGCGCCGACCGGCCCGGAGCCGGTGAACGACACCACCGGCAGGCGCGGGTCGGCGACCAGGTCGCCGGCCCTGTCGTTCGGCACCGGCAGCACCGAGACCATGCCGGCCGGCAGGCCGGTGCCTGATCCGGCGGGCGCTCCGGTGTGTGGGCCGTGCGGCTCGGTGACCTCGGCGATCAGTTCGCCGAGCAGCAGCGCGGTCAGCGGGGTCGCCGGGGCCGGCTTGACGATGATCGGGGCGCCGACCGCGATCGCCGGGGCGACCTTGTGCGCCACCAGGTTCAGCGGAAAATTGAACGGCGAGATGCCCAGCACCGGCCCGCGCGGCACCCGGCGGACCACCGCCATCCGGCCGGCGGCGGCCGGGTCGGTGTCCAGGCGCTGCAGGTCGCCGGAGAACCGCCGGGCCTCCTCGGCCGCCCAGCGGAATGTGGAGACGGCGCGCGCCACCTCGGCGCGCGCCCACTTGATCGGTTTGCCGTTCTCGGCGGTGATCAGCCGGGCGATCTCGTCGGCCCGCTGCGCGAGTCGGGCGCTGATGTGGTCCAGTGCGGCCGCCCTGCGGTACGCCGGCAGTGCGGCGGCCACCGGCGCGACCCGGTGCGCGGCGGCGACCGCCCGCTCGACCTGGTCGGGCGTGGCGTAGCTGGTTCGTCCGACGAGCCGACCGTCGTACGGGTGGTGCACGGCCAGTGGCGCGTCACCGTGCGCCGGTTCGCCAGCCAGCCAGAACGGCGTACGCGGGGTCGGGTCGGGGTGATCCATCCGGCCAGCCTAAAGCCAGTGACCGAGGCACTCGATGGCCTTGACAACGCACAACCGATCGGTTGTATATTGGCGTGGTGATCGAGGAGAGCGCGGACCGGGCGGACGCCATGTTCCACGCGCTCGCCGACCGCACCCGGCGCGACATCCTGCGCCGGGTGCTGGCCGGGGAGCACTCCGTCTCAGCGCTCGCCGCCAAGTACGACATGAGCTTCGCCGCCGTACAGAAACACGTCGCTGTGCTGGAGAAGGCCGGTTTACTGATCAAACGACGCAGTGGTCGCGAGCAGCTGGCCAGCGGAGACGTGCAGGCGGTGCGCTCGGTGGCAGCCATGCTCACCGAGCTCGAACACATCTGGCGTGGCCGCATCGCACGCATCGACGCGCTGCTCGCAGCCGACCCCGATGGGTCGCAGACGACCCCGACGAAAGGACCGAACAGTGCCCGTGACCGACGTCCAGCAGGACCTTGACAACCGGACCCTGACCATCACCGCGGACTTCGCCGCGCCGGTGGAGCGGGTCTGGCAGGTCTACGCCGACCCTCGCCAACTGGAGAAGGTGTGGGGACCGCCGACGTACCCGGCGACCGTGGTCGACCACGACCTCACGCCCGGCGGACGCGTCACCTACTTCATGACCGGCCCGGAGGGCGACAAGCATGCCGGATACTGGCTGATCACCGCCGTGGACGAGCCGACGAGTTTTTCCTTCGAGGATGGCTTCGCGGACATGGACTTCAAGCCGCTGTCGGAGATGCCGACCTCCCGCAACACGTACACATTCGCCGAGCACAACGGCGGCACCCGGGCGACCTACGTGGGCAAGTACGAGTCCGCCGAGGCCCTGCAACAGGTGCTGGACATGGGCATGGTGGAGGGCTCCACCTCGGCGATCAACCAGATCGACGAGCTACTCGCCCCCGCTCCTTGATCAAAAAGCGCTGCTGCGAGAAGCGCTCCGATTTCAGCATCCACGGCAATTCACCCGGTGGTCTACTTCCACGCTGGACTATCAGTCGGTGTCGTTAGAAGATGAACCTCGTTGAACCCGCTGCCACTTCTGGGTATTCGAGGTGATGATCATGAGTGAACTCACGACAGAGCTTCGGCGACTCCGACTGACCCGGCGCATGAACCAGACGCAGCTGGCAAAGGCGCTCCGCGTGTCGAAGTCGCTGATAGCCAGCTTCGAGACCGGTCGGCTGGTGCCGAAGGAGGACACCGCACAGGCGCTCGACGAGGTGCTGAACTCCGGTGACAAGATCCAGCAAACTGGCCGACGAGGCACGCGGAGACCGCCAGCCCTGGCTGCGTCCGTGGGCTGAGCACGAACGGCGGGCCGCGTTGCTGCGCTGCTGGGAGTTGTCGATCATCCCAGGGCTGCTGCAACGCGAGCCCTACATGCGTGAGCTGTTCGCCGCCTCACCCTGGAGCAAGAGCAAGGTCGACGATCTTATTCGGATCCGGCTCGGCCGGCAGGCGGCGGTGTTCACCCGTGACGAGCCGGTCGAGCTGTCCTGCCTGATCGGCGAAGCCGCTCTGCACCAGGGGTCCCGTGAGGTTCTCAAGGATCAGCTCGGCTACCTGGTCGACGCCAGCCACCAGTCGAACGTCCGGATACGGGTGGTGCCCGACCGCAACATCGGCCTCAACCCAGGTCTGAACGGACCACTTTCGCTGGCCACCCTGGGCGACGGCCGCCGGATCGCCTACCTGGACGACCAGCTGCGCGGCAGGATGGCGAGCACGGCAGCCGACGTCATCGAACTGGAATGGGTCTGGGAAGCCGTTAACGAGCTCTCGTTATCGACTACCCAGAGCCGGGACCTGATCCTAAGGTTGATTGATGAACACAACTGACCCTTCATGGCGGAAATCCACCAGGTCAAGCGGCGTGAGCAACTGTGTCGAGGTGGCCGACAACCTGCCCGGTCGGGTCCTGGTCCGGGACGCCAAGGACCGCGACGGCGGCACGCTGACCTTCGACGCCCCCGCCTGGCGTTCCTTCGTCGAACTGACGAAGCACCACCACTGACCCAGCCACCCACCCCGCAAGACACCGTCGAAGCGCCGGCCCTGCCAGCCAGGGCCGGCGCTTCATCTCGACCAAGCCGGCCCGGTCCCCCCTCGGCGGGGCGAGCCTGCACCCAGCGTCAGGCCGGCCGGTCACACCGATGACACTCCGATGACACGGACAGAAATCCTAGTTGCGGCAAATCGACCCAAAAGGTCTGGCAGCCTGCTCATCGACCGAGCCGGCGGTATCTTGAGGTGGTAGCCGATCGCCGGTCAGGAGGCGCGGATGACTGTCGAGATGGTCGCGCCGGCTTGGATGCACGAACAGGTCACGGCCGAGCAGTACGCGACGTGGACAGAAGAGCAGTGTGCGGGCATTGAGATCGTGGATGGGATGGTGCTCGTGAGTCCGAGTGCCTCTAAGCGGCACAATCGCCTGGCCAGGCTGCTGGCGAACGCTCTGGATGGTGCCGCCGGGCCGGATTGGAACGCTGACACCGACTTCGATGTTCGGCTCCAGGACGTGCCGCTGAACAACCGTCGTCCCGATGTGACGGTTTACCGGGCGGACACCATCGACGTCACCCCAACCCGCCCCGAGCATGTGCTGCTGGTGGTCGAGGTGGTCTCTCCCGGATCGGAAACGACCGACCGGATCGTCAAGGCTGACCAGTACGCCAGGGTTGGCATCCAGTTCTACTGGCGGGTCGAGCAGGCCGCCACTGGCGCACCGCTGGTCTACACGTACGTTCTTGACCCGGCGACTGGGCGCTACCGCGATGGCGAGATCTTCACCGGCGTCGTAAAACTGACCGCGCCCTTCTCCGTTGAAGTCGATCTCGGCCAACTCTGAACGCCACGCGGCGAGGTCGGGCGGGGTCAGGCGGCTGCCGGGGTGTCGACGTCGCCGACGTGGTCGAACCCCGCCCTGCGGTTGAGGTTGCCGCTCAGGCGCGCTGCCCGTTTGCGGCTCAGGAGGCGCGAGGCGAACGAGATGCCGCGATCGGACAGACCGCCGGGGAACGAGATCTCTTTGCCACGCGCGAAATCGTCGAGCGACTTCGCTGCGATGCGCTCGGGCGGGACGGCTCTGGTGTGCATCTTTGCGGTGGTTCCGTCGAAGAATCCGGTAGCGACAGGTCCGGGATGCACCGCCATCACCCGTACTGCGGTGTCGTGCAGTTCCTCGGCGAGGGCTTCGGTGAACGACAGCACGAACGCCTTGGTCGCGGCGTAGCTGGCCTGGAAAGGCATGGGTTGGAAGCCGGCCACCGAGGACACGTTGATGATGCCGCCGTGGCCACGCTCCAGCATGTGGCCTCCGATGCTGTGCACGAGGCCCACGAGTGCGGTGATGTTGAGCTCGACCGAGTCGACGTTCGGAGCCAACGGGCGGGTCAGGAACGGGCCGACCGCTCCCATGCCTGCGTTGTTGATCAGCAGGTCGATCTCGACACGCTGCCCGGCGAGGGCGTCGACGATGGCACGCGGCGCGGCGCGGTCGGACAGATCAGCGGCGAGTACGACGATCTGGGACTGGTGGGTCTGCCGCAGTGTCGCGGCGAGCTTCTCCGGCAAACGAGTGCATCAGGACGTACCTTCCGGGCCACCGGCCCCACCATGTTACTTCGAGTCTCGAATCAAATGCGGTCGGCCCCGCTAAGCGCCGTCGTCGCCATCGCGCAGGGAGCGGACCATCCGCCGCAGGATCCGCAACGCCTCCGACTGCTCGGTCTCGGTCAACCCGGCCAGCATCTTGACCTCGACCGACCGGACCGCGACGGTCGCCTTTTCGAGACTCTGCCGACCCAGAGGCGTGAGCCGCGTGGGCAGCACCTTCCCGACGGGCGCTTCCGCCGGTCTGGTCACGTAGCCCTCTCGCTCCAGCGCCTGGAGCAGCACGTTCATTGACTGCCGGGTCACGAAGGCGCCCCGCGCGAGCTCGGAGTTCGACAGGCCTGGCCGTTGCGCCAGCAACTCCAGGCACGAGTAACGCGTCACGCTCATCCCGAGTGGTCGCAGCACCTCCTCCATGGCCATCCGGAGCGCGCTCGACGCCTCCTTCAGCAGATAGCCCAGCGATGTCTCCAGGTCGACGCCCTGCCCACTGCCCCGCCCGCCTTGACTCATGTCAGCATCCTGACATACATTGCGCCATGTCAGGAACCTGACACGACCGGAGGAGACCATCATGCCCGTCACCGGCCCCGACTTCATCTCGCTGCAGGCACGCGACCTCGACGCCTCGCGGGCGTTCTACGAGCAGTACCTCGGGCTCGTACGCTCGCCGGCCGGGCCTGCGCACGCCGTCGTTTTCGAAACCAAGCCCATCGCGTTCGCGCTGCGCGAGATCGTCCCCGGCACCGACCTCGGATCCGTTGCTCAGCCGGGCATCGGTGCAGCCATCTGGCTCCACGCCACAGACGTGCAGGACATTCACGATGCTCTCGTCGCCGACGGTCACACCATCGTCTCCGCGCCGATCGACGGCCCCTTCGGTCGGACCTTCACCTTCGCCGACCCCGACGGCTACCAGGTCACTCTGCACGACCGCGCCTGACGAGCCCCGGACCCCATGATGCGTCCGACGACCTGATGCCTCAGGTGCATCTTGATGCACCTGAGGCATCAAGCTCAACGAGTACCCACCGGCTGACGTGCTCGATCCCGTCCTGCGGTATCAGCAGGTCGCCGCCGGTGTCGGGTCTGCGCCGATGACCGCCGCAACCTCGGCCGGCAACGGATAGACCCGCTCGGCCGGCAGTAGGGCACCAGCACCCGCGTCATCACCAGCGGAAAGCCGCTCCCGCACAGCATGTGCCAGCCCGGTCACCTCGGTGATGGCGACGGTCCACTCGTCGACGTAGCGGTCGACTGCTTCGCCGGACAGCCCCACCTGCAGCGACCGGTACGGCAGCGGCCCGAGCCGCAGCGACCGCTCAGGATCCCACTGCACCCGCACCGGTACATCATCCACAGGAACGACGGCTTGATCCACGTCATCCGGTCCCGCTTGAACGGGGCCACGAACCGCCCGTTCGCCAACGTCGGCACCGCGATCTCCGCCGGATACGCCTGGTACACGGTGACGGTGTCGGCGGTGTACCGAGCCCGGACCTGCCGATGACGACCCTCCACGCATGTGATCATCGCCGATGCAGCCGACGGTCATCCACCAGATTTCGCCCAGCATCCGCACGGCCGTAGAACGCTCCGCCTGCTAGGGGCTTACGCGCCGACGTCACTCAGAGCTGCGACAGCAGCGCTGCCGGTACGCACGTTTTACGCGTTGTACGCTGGTGTCGTGGTTGCGCGAGAGTACGGGTGGACTGAGGCCGGCAAGATCAGCGCGGCACGGCACGGCGTCTCCGAACGGGAGACGGTCGAAGCGCTCTACTCGCCGCAGCGGATCGAGAACCACATCGGGACACTCCTGCTGGCGGTAGCTGGCCTGGCTGACACAGCACGCGTGATCATGGTGCTGTGTGAGCGGGTGGGGAAGGTCAACAGCTACGCGATCCTGGCGGCTCGGCCTGCGACGCCGGAGGAGGTCAAGCAGTGGATGGAGGGGACACGATGAGTGCGAGCCGTGATCCGCGGACGATGAGCCGCGAAGAGCTGGTGGCGTATTTCGACCAGGGTGGCGACATCTCGGAGCTGCTACGCGACGCCTCCAGAGGCCCCGATCTTGGCCCTGCGCCGTCACCGGAGAGCGTACCCATGATCGTTACCGGAGTCCGCCTCTCCGCGACGGCCGTGCGGCGGCTGGACGAACTCGCCGGCAACGACAAGGGAGGCCGGTCGGGGCTCATTCGTCAGGCGATCGACGAGTTCCTCGCCCGACACGCCGACGAAGCGGCGTGAGACACGCTGACGAGGCGGCACGGTCCAGCAACGCACGCACGGAAACAGTTGCCGTACCTCTTGTCTGCTGCGATTTCGGTCGCGAAGATGGCTCCTAGCTGGCGGATACCTCATCCTGCCTGATCCAGGCCGAGCCGACGTGCAGGAGCCGAACGATGACCGACAAGCAGACGGTGCGCAACTTTGTCGACGGCGGCTACGTCGACCCGGTCGACGGCGGCTACCAGGACCTGGTCGACCCGTGCACCGGTGAGGTGTTCGCCCAATCACCAACGTCCAGCCCCGCCGACGTCGACCGGGCCATGTCGGCCGCCGCCACCGCCTTCGAAAGCTGGCGGGACACCACCCCGGCGCAGCGGCAGCTGGCCCTGCTCAAGCTGGCCGACGCGGTCGAGGCCCGCGCCGCCGACCTGGTCGACGCCGAGGTCCGCAACACCGGCAAGCCACGCCAGCTGACCGCCGACGAGGAGCTGCCGCCCAGCGTCGACCAGCTCCGGTTCTTCGCCGGGGCGGCCCGGGTGCTGGAGGGCAAATCGGCCGGCGAGTACCTGGCCGGGCACACCTCCTACGTACGCCGGGAGCCGATCGGGGTCTGCGCGCAGGTGACGCCCTGGAACTACCCGCTGATGATGGCGGTCTGGAAGATCGCCCCGGCGCTGGCCGCCGGCAACACGGTGGTGCTCAAACCGTCCGACACCACCCCGCTGTCCACGCTGCTGCTGGCCGAGATCGCCGCCGAGTTCCTGCCGCCGGGCGTGTTCAACGTGGTCTGCGGCGACCGGGACACCGGCCGGGCGTTGGTCGCCCACCCGACCCCGGAGTTCGTGTCGATCACCGGTTCCACCCGGGCCGGCATGGAGGTGGCGGCCGCCGCCGCACCCGACCTCAAGCGCACCCACCTGGAACTGGGCGGCAAGGCCCCGGTGGTGGTCTTCGACGACGCCGACGTGGCGGCGGCTGCCGAGGCGATCGCCGGTGCCGGCTACTTCAACGCCGGGCAGGACTGCACCGCGGCGACCCGGGTGTTGGCCGGACCGGGCGTGCACGACGACTTCGTCGCCGCCCTGGCCGAGCAGGCCCGGTCGACGAAAACCGGACTACCGGACGAGCCGGACGTGGCGTACGGGCCGTTGAACAACGCCGACCAGTTGGGCCGGGTCACCGGCTTCGTCGACCGGCTACCGGACCACGCGCAGCTGCACACCGGCGGCGCGCGCGTCGGTGACCGGGGCTACTTCTACGCCCCGACGGTGGTCGCCGGGGTGCGCCAGCCGGACGAGATCATCCAGGACGAGGTGTTCGGGCCGGTGATCACCGTGCAGCGCTTCACCGACGAGGACGAGGCGGTCCGGTGGGCCAACGGCGTCAGGTACGGCCTGTCCGCCTCCGTGTGGACCCGCGACCACGGCCGGGCGATGCGGATGACCCGCCGGCTCGACTTCGGCTGCGTCTGGGTCAACACCCATATCCCGATCGTGGCGGAGATGCCGCACGGCGGCTTCAAGCACTCCGGCCACGGCAAGGACCTGTCCATGTACGGGCTGGAGGACTACACCCGGCTCAAGCACGTCATGCACGCGATCGAGGACTGACCTGGCCCCGCCGCCGCCCGAGGGCACCGCCGAGCACCACCAGCAGCAGGGCGACCGCGAACATCGCCGTACCGACCACGTTGACCTGCGGCGGGATGCCACGCTGGGCGGCGCCCCAGACGTACATCGGGAAGGTGACGGTGGTGCCGGAGTTGAAGTTCGTGACGATGAAGTCGTCGAACGACAGCGAGAAGGCCAGCAGCGCGGCGGCCACGATGCCGGGCAGCACCAGCGGCAGGGTGACCAGGCGGAACGTCTGCCATTCGGAGGCGTACAGGTCCATCGCCGCCTCCTCCAGGCGGGTGTCCATGCCGGCCAGCCGCGCCTTCACGGTGACCACGACGAAGCTCAGGCAGAACATCACGTGGGCGGTCACCACCGTCCAGAAGCCGAGCGGCACCGCCCCGGCCACGAACAGGGTCAGCAGCGACGAGCCCATCACCAGCTCCGGCGTGGCCATCGGCAGGAAGATCAGCAGATTGACCGCGGCCCGGCCACGGAACCGGTGCCGGACCAGCGCGAACGCCATCAGCGTGCCGAGGATCGTAGCCCCGGCGCTGGCCAGGAACCCGATCTGTACGCTGCGCAGCACCGCGTCGCACATCTCGCTGGTGGCGCACGGCTGCCGCCAGTTGTCCCACGTGAACTCGTTGAAGTCGTAGGACAGCCGGCTGGACGGCCGGTTGAATGACAACCCGGCGACCACCGCGACCGGCAGCAGCAGGTAGCCGAGCACCAGCAGGCCGACGCCGAACACCCAGCGGTCGACCAGCCACCGGCCGATCCGCGCACCGATCCCCGCGCCGGTTGGCGCACCTGGGCCCGTCACAGCACCTCCTCGGTGCCGGCGCGCCGGACGTAGACCGACACAATGATCAGGATCGCCGCCATCAGCAGGAAGGACAGCGCCGCCGCCTGCGGATAGTCCAGCCGCACCAGGAACGCCGAGTCGATCACGTTGCCGATCATGTACTCGTTGGGGGTGCCGAGCAGCCGGGCGTTGATGTAGTCACCGGAGGCCGGAATGAAGGTCAGCAGAGTGCCGGCGACCAGGCCGGGTGCCGACAGCGGCAGGGTCACCCGCCAGAAGGCCCGAGCCGGGCTCGCGTACAGGTCGCTGGCCGCCTCCAGCAGCCGGGGATCGAGCCGGTCCAGGCTCGCGTACAGCGGCAGCACCATGAACGGCAGGAAGTTGTACGTCAGCCCGAGCACCACCGCGACCGGGGTGAACAGCAGGCGGCCGTCCGGCGCTAGCAGGTGCAGATCCCGCAGTACGCCGACCAGCCAGCCGTTCTCCGACAGGATCGTCTTCCAGGCCAGGGTGCGGACCAGGAAACTGGTGAACATCGGGGCGACGACGCAGATCAGCATCAGGTTCTTCCACCGGCCGGCCCGCCGGGCGATCGCGTACGCCAGCGGGTAGCCGAGCAGCACCGCGATCACGGTGGCGATGCCGGCGAAGAGGAAGCCGCGACCGAACTGCGTCCAGTACGCCGACAGCGCGTCCGGGTAGTTGCCGAACGACCAGGTCATCGCGTACCCGGTGGCCAGCGAGCCGGTCGGGTCGTACAGGCTGGTCGCGGCGAGCTGGATCGCCGGCGCCGCGAAGAACAGGGTCAGCCACGCCCCGCCCGGCAACAGCAGCAGGTACGGCAGCAGCCGGCCGCGCCGTCGGGCAGCCGGCACCGGGGCGGGGGGCTTACCCGCTCCGCCGCCGACGTGGGCCAGGATGCTCATGAGGCAGGTACGGCGTCGTCAGGCAGCGGGGCGGTCTGGTCGCCGGCGCCCGGCTCGCGGGCCAGCAGGAAGGCGTGCGCCGGCTGCCAGAAGGCGACCACCTCGGCACCGACGGGCAGGAGAGCTTCGTCCCCGCTGTTCGGGCTGAACACGCTCAGCTCGGTGCCCCAGCCGGTGCGCACCTGGTACTGGGTGCTGACCCCGAGGTACGCCAGTTCGGTGACCACGCCGGTGACCGACTGCGCCCCGGCCGGTACGCCGTCCGCGTCCCGGGTCAGGGCGAGCTTTTCCGGGCGTACCCCCAGATGGACCGGACCGTCGACGGACCGGGACCGGGCCGCGGGCACGGTGAACCGCGAGCCGTACGCGGTGACCAGCACGTCGTCGCCGGATCGGCCGGTGGCCTCGCCGGCCAGCAGGTTCGACTGGCCGAGGAAGTTCGCCACGAACGCGGTCGCCGGAAACTCGTACATCTGCGCGGGTGGGCCGAGCTGCTCGATCCGGCCGGCGTTCATCACCGCGACCGTGTCGGCCATCGTCATGGCCTCCTCCTGGTCGTGGGTGACGTGCACGAAGGTGATGCCGACCTCGGTCTGGATGCGTTTCAGCTCGGCCTGCATCTGCCGGCGCAGTTTGAGGTCGAGCGCGCCGAGTGGTTCGTCGAGCAGCAGCACCTGCGGGTGGTTGATCAACGCGCGGGCCAGGGCGACCCGCTGCTGCTGCCCGCCGGAGAGCTGCTGCGGTCGGCGCGGGCCGAACCCGTCGAGCTGCACCAGGGCGAGCATCCGATCGACCTGCGGGCGCACGTCGCGGATGCCACGCCGCCGCAGTCCGAACGCGACGTTGTCGGCCACACTGAGGTGCGGAAACAGCGCATAGCTCTGGAAGACGGTGTTCACCGGCCGCCGGTACGGCCGCAGCCGGGTGATGTCCCGCCCGCCGAGCAGCAGCCGGCCGCTGGTGGGCTGCTCCAGCCCGGCGACCATCCGCAGCGTGGTGGTCTTGCCGCAGCCGGAGGCGCCGAGCAGGGCGAAGAACGCCCCCTGCGGGATCCTCAGGTCGAGTCCGTCCACGGCTGTGAACGGGCCGAACCGCTTGGTCAGGTCGGTCAGCTGCAGGTCACCGGCGGGTGGGTCGGCTGGGCGTGGGCCGCCGCCGGTCGGGTCGGTCGCCATCGGTTGCCGCCTCAGGCTCCGATGACCTGCTGGAACTTCTGCTCGTACGTGCGTTCCTGCTCCTCGGTCAGCGCCATGAACACCTTGGCCTGGCCGAGCAACGCCTCGTCCGGGAAGATCAGCGGGTTGGCGGCCAGCTCCGGGTCGATGGCGGTCATAGCCTCCTGGGCGCCGGCGACCGGGCAGATGAAGTTGACGTACGCGGCCACCTCGGCGGCGACCGCCGGGTCGTAGTAGTGGTCCATCAGCTTCTCGGCGTTGGTCTTGTGGGCGGCCTGGTTCGGCACCTGCATGTTGTCGGAGAACAGGATCAGCCCGGACTCCGGTGCCTGGAAGACGATGTTCGGGTCCTCGGCGGACAGCTGGATCACGTCGCCGGACCAGCCGATGCAGGCGGCGACGTCGCCCCGGGCCAGGTCGGCGGCGTAGTCGTTGCCGGTGAACCGGCGGATCTGCCCGTCGGCGACCGCCCGGCGCAGCTTCTCCAGGGCATCGTCGAACTGCGCGTCGGTGAAGTCGGCCGGGTCGTGTCCGTTGGACTGCAGCAGCAGCCCCATGGTGTCGCGCATCTCGGTCAGTGCGGTCACCCGGCCGTTAAGGTCGGCCCGGGTGAGCAGCTCGTCGATGGTGCGCACCTCACCGGTCACGGTGCCGTTGTAGGCGATACCGGTCAACCCGGACTGCCACGGTACGGCGTACGAGTCGTCCGGGTCGAACGGGCGGGCGCGCAGTGAGGGCAGCGTGTTGGCGGCGACGTTGGGCAGGTTCGCCTTGTCGAGTTGCTGCACCCAGCCGAGCCGGATCATCCGGGCGGCCAGCCAGTCGGTGAGCACCATGATGTCCCGCCCGGTCGGCTGGCAGGCGGACAGCTGGTTCTGCACCCTGCCGAAGAACTCGTTGTTGTCGTTGATGTCCTCGGTGTAGGTGACCGTGATGCCGGAGGTCTGCTGGAACGCCTCCAGGGTGGGTCGGCGGCTCTCGTCGTCGGCGTCGACGTCGATGTACTGCGGCCAGTTCGAGAAGTTGATCACCTGTTCGCTGTCGGACAGGTCCTCGCTGACGCAGCTCTCCTCGGTCTGCTGGGCTGCCGGGGTGCCGCAGGCAGCGATCGCGCCGCCAGCGAGCAGCAGCCCACCGGAGGTGGCGGCGCCGCGTGCCAGAGTGCGTCGGGTAAGGGTACGGCGCATGCCGAGGGCCGCGAGCAGTGCGGCGGCCGGCGCGGACGGTGGGGGGCGGAGGCGACTGCGCATGGACGGCTCCTGAAGGGTGCGGGCCGGCGGGGCCGACCCGAAGGCAAGGCGTAGCTTGTGAACCAATCAGACGCCGATCCTGGCATGCAGATTCGCACTTCACAAGGGATTCCGTTGCGCAGCTCGCCGTTGGCCACGAAATACGCCAGACTCGGACTCTTAACGCCGACCCACTCGGCGACGTATCAGCGGTGCGGCACAATGCGCCGATTCTGACAGACGAGGAGACCCGGATGGGGACACGACAGCAGGGCGGCGACGGCTCCGGTCACGTCGTCCTCGACGACGTGGCGAAACAGATCATCGAACAGTTGCAGGAGGACGGGCGGCGCCCGTACGCGACGATCGGCAAGGCGGTCGGGCTCTCCGAGGCGGCGGTCCGCCAGCGGGTGCAGCGGCTGCTCGACGCCGGGGTGATGCAGATCGTCGCGGTCACCGATCCGCTGCAGCTCGGCTTCCCCCGCCAGGCGATGATCGGGCTGCGTACCGCCGGGGATCTGGAGACGGTCGCCGACCGGCTTGCGGAGCTGGACGAGGTCGACTACGTGGTGATCACCGCCGGGTCGTTCGACCTGCTCACCGAGGTGGTCTGCCGCAACGACGACCATCTGCTGGAGATCCTGCAGCGGATGCGTACGGTCGACGGGGTCGTCTCCACCGAGGCGTTCGTCTATTTGAAGCTGCGTAAACAGACCTACACCTGGGGCACGGCCTGACCCGCGTCGGCAGCGCCCCACCGGCGGGACCACGGGTGGGCGCCGGTGCGACATATGTCGATTGTTCACCGGGGTCCACAGGGGTCACCACTCGGTGCTACTTTGGAGCTACCCATGGTGACCAGACGGAGAGGCATCAGTCGTGCGCAATTATCTTCGCAGCGCCCTGGCGGCGACGCTACTGGCTGTGGCAACCACCATCGCGCTCACGGCCACCCCAGCGCAGAGCGCCCCACCCGACTACTACACCGTCATTTACTACTACTACTCGGACAGCAGCCACACCACCGAGGTCGGCATCGGCTACCGCTTCCGGTGCCCAGATGGCAACTACAAGTATCTGACGGGCGAAAGTACCGCGTACTTCACCTCGATCACGGTCCCGTACTGCTTCTAGCCCGACCAGGACGGCACGGTACGGCCACAAGCCGGTCGCGCCGGCAGCCGACCCCTGGGGTACGGCCGGACCAGTCGGATTGATTCGCTTCCCTACCCTGACGGCACACGTCGAGGGAAGTGGGGCAACGGATGCGTCGTCAGCTACGGGTGATCGCGGGTGTCGGTGCGCTGCTGGTGTTGACCGTGACCGGCTGCACCACGGTGAGCACCGAGTCGGACCAGGTGGCGCTGCACTATGACGCGGGCGCCTTCTCCAGCACCACCTACCAGGCCTGCGTCACCCAGAACAACCGCACCTGGGACGGGCCGGGCGAGCGGTACTACGTGTACCCGGCCGGCCAGCGGACGTTCGACTTCACCGGCAACGAGGGCTCCGAGTCCACGCCGTTCGTGGTGGTCTCCAAGGACAACCAGGAGCTGACCGTGTCCGGTGGGCTGACCTTCCACCTGGACACCTCGTGTGCCGACGAGGGTGGGATGCTGCGCGAGTTCCACGAGGAGATCGGGCTGAAGTTCCAGCCGGTGATGGACGGCGACGGCCGGACCACCAGCCACTGGCTGGACCTGCTGCGGTTCTACGTCGGGCAGCCGCTGCACAAGGCGATGACCACCGAGGCGCAGAAGTACGACTGGTTGGCGCTGTACAACGATCCGGCCACCCGGGCCGCGTTCGAGACGGCGATCAACGAGGACCTGGGCGCGGCGGTGCAGGCCACCACCGGCGGACGGGCGTACTTCCTGCAGTTCAACCTGACCCTGCAGAAACCGACACCGCGTCAGGATCTGGTCGACGGTCTGGCCGCGGTGCAGGTGGCGATCACCGAGCGTCGGGCGATCGTCGAGCAGAACGCCACAGTCGAGGAGAAGCTCAAGCAGATCCGCCAGCTCGTCGAGGTGCTCGGCCCGGAGGGCTACATCCTGTATGAGGTGTTCCAGCGCTGCCTGACCGACGAGACCGCCAAGGGTTGCCCGACGTTCCTGCCGGTGCCGGCCGGCGGCAGCGTCGACCTCAACGCCGGGCGCCCGGCGAACACCGACTGACCGCTCGCGGGTGTTTGTCGGATCTTCACCGCCCCACATTCCGCCTACGAGTTGCTACGGTATAACTACCGAAAGTCGAGCATCCTGAAGGGACTCGTACCGTGCCGGCTGTCATCCGCAACGCCCTCGCCGCAGCCCTGCTCGCCGTGTCCACCACCCTCGTGGTCACCAGCGCCCCGGCCCAGGCAGCACCCCCCGACTACTACGTGATCGTCACCCACTACTACTCGGACAGCAGTCACACCAACCGGGTCGGCACCTGGTTGCGTGGCCCCTGCCCCGACCGGGACTGGGACCGCCTGTCCGGCGTACGCACCCCGTTCTCCACCAGCGGAATCCACCCCTGCCCGTAGGCACGGACAGGATTCTCCCGGGCCGGCCGGCGTCGGCGACAACCGACCCGGTCGGCTTCGTCGACTCCCCGGAACTGCTGATCACCGATGAGATCCAACGTGTCCCGGAACTGCTGCTGGCTATCAAAGCCGCCGTGGATGAGGATCCCCGACCAGGTCGATACCTTCTCACCGGCTCCGCGCGGTTGTTCGGCACGTCAGCCGCTCCCGACGCGCTGCCCGGCCGGATGGAGACCATCGAGCTCTGGCCGTTCTCCCAGGGTGAGCTGGAAGATGAGCCGGACGGCTTCGTCGACGCCATCTTCACGCTCGGCCCTGAGTTGCGCCACGAGTCCGCCGTGACCCGCGCCGACTACGCCGCCAGAATCGTGCGCGGCGGTCTGCCCGAAGCCACCTCCCGCGACGACCCCCGCCGTCGTCAACGCGATGCTCTCGCTGCGACGACGTTCCAGCTTCCCGTTCACCCGGGTATGTCCGAGGCGGCCCTAGGATGGGTCGCGGACCGCATCCGCGTCTTCGCCGAAGGGCAGCTCCCATGACGATCCGGCACAACACCGCGTCCGCTGTCGTCCTCGACGACGAGGATCGAGTCCTGCTCCTGCACCACAAACAAGATCGGCCTATGGCTCTACCCAGGCGGGCACATCGACCCCAACGAGGACCCGGCCCAGGCGGCGGTGCGTGAGGTGGCCGAGGAAACCGGGATCCAGGCCACCGTGCTCGGCGAGCCTGCGTTCACCCACCCGGCGGTCGCAAGCCATGCCGCCCCGTGGACGGTCATCGAGATGGACGTGACCGACTCCAAGATCGGCGCGCATCGGCACATCGACTTCGCGTACGTGTGCCGCGCCTCCGGTGGCGACCTGACCGCGCAGCTGGAGGAAGTCGCCAGCGCCCGCTGGGTGCCGGTCGCCGACCTCGCCGGGCTCCCCACCCCGGCCGAGCTGCCCGAACTGGTCGCTGCGGCCTCGCGGTGGGCCAAGACACACAGATAGATGGCGAGCGGTTCCACCGACTTGCGCCGAAGGGCGGACCGCAGCCCGGGTCCGCCCTTCGGCGTATTCGTGTGACGGCGTCACACGTGGTCGGGTGTACCGCGCAATGTCAGCGAACGGCCCTGACTGGCCGACTCACCCGTGATGCGGATTTCGTCGTTACAACTGGCCAGGATTGCTCAAATCGTGGCCGAATACCGGTGTTGATCTCGTGAACCTTGCAGTGAGCGGCGGATCTGTGCGATAACCGTATCCAGGACGGCGCCTGCGCAGGTGCCGGTGCGACCGACGCGATGGGGCCACGACATGGGCAACCCGACCGACCACCTCTGGCTGCACTTCACCCGGATGTCCAGCTACCGGGACGCCCCGGTGCCGACAATCGTGCGCGGCGACGGCGCGTACGTCTGGGACAGCGAGGGACGCCGGCTGCTGGACGGGCTGGCCGGGCTGTTCGTGGTCAACGCCGGCCACGGGCGCACCGAGCTGGCCGAGGCCGCCGCGAAGCAGGCCAGCGAGCTGGCGTACTTCCCGATCTGGTCGTACGCCCACCCGACTGCGATCGAGCTGGCCGAACGGATCGCCGCGCTCGCCCCCGGCGACCTCAACCGGGTCTTCTTCACCACGGGCGGCTCCGAGGCGGTGGAGTCGGCCTGGAAGCTGGCCCGCGCCTACTTCAAGCGGGTCGGCAAGCCCACCAAGCACAAGGTGGTCAGCCGGGACATCGCCTACCACGGCACCACGATGGGGGCGCTGGCGATCACCGGGCTGCCCGGCATCAAGGCCGACTTCGAGCCGCTGGTCCCGGGCGGGATCAAGGTGCCGAACACCAACTTCTACCGGGCGCCGGAGCACGGCGACGACCCGGTGGCGTTCGGCCGGTGGGCGGCCGACGAGATCGGCCGGGCGATCGAACGCGAAGGCCCGGAGACCGTCGCCGCCGTCTTCCTGGAGCCGGTGCAGAACGCCGGCGGCTGCTTCCCGCCGCCGCCGGGTTACTTCGAGCGGGTACGCGAGATCTGCGACGCGTACGACGTGCTGCTCGTCTCCGACGAGGTGATCTGCTCGTGGGGCCGGCTCGGCGAGTACTTCGGCGCCCAGCGGTACGGCTACCAGCCGGACATCATCACCACCGCCAAGGCACTCACCTCCGGCTACTCCCCGCTCGGCGCGATGATCGCGTCCGACCGGCTGATCGAGCCGTTCCTGCACGGCACCGAATCGTTCGGTCACGGGATCACCTTCGGCGGACATCCGGTCTCCTGCGCGGTGGCGCTGGCCAACCTGGAGATCTTCGCCCGGGAGGAGCTGACCGGGCACGTACGGGCCAACGAAAGCGCTTTCCGGGGCTCGCTGGAGAAGCTATACGACCTGCCGATCGTCGGTGACATCCGGGGCGACGGGTACTTCTACGGCATCGAGCTGGTCAAGGACAGGGCCACCCGGACGAGCTTCGACGACGCCGAATCGGAGCGGCTGCTGCGCGGGTTCCTCTCCGGCGCGCTGTTCGCCGCCGGGCTGTACTGCCGGGCCGACGACCGGGGAGATCCGGTGATCCAGCTCGCCCCGCCGCTGATCGCCGGCCAGGCCGAGTTCGACGAGATCGAACAGATCCTGCGGGCCGTGCTCACCGAGGCCTGGCAGCGAATGTAGCGCGGGCCGACGGCGGAAGGTGGTGGACCATGCGCGGTCACGGTGACTACCGGGACGTGTCGCACTGGATGGCCACCGTGGACGACGAGCTGGCGGCCCGGCCCGCGCTGGACGGCGACACGGTCGCCGACGTGGCGATCGTCGGCGCCGGCTACACCGGGCTGTGGACGGCGTACTACCTGACCCGCGCCGACCCGGCGCTGCGGATCGTGGTGCTGGAGAAGGAAATCGCCGGGTACGGCGCCTCCGGGCGCAACGGCGGCTGGTGCTCGGCGCTGCTGCCCAGCTCACCGACCGCGCTGGCCCGCCGGCACGGCCGGGACGCCGCCATCGCGATGCAACGCGCCATGTACGCCACGGTCGACGAGGTCGGCCGGGTCGCCGCCGCCGAGGGCATCGACTGCCACTGGAGCCACGGCGGCACGGTCACCCTGGCCCGTACCCCGGCGCAGCTGCGGCGGGCCGAAGCGGCGGTGGCCGAGGTCCACGCGTACGGCGGCACCGACGCCGACCTCACCCTGCTGGACGCTGACGCGGCAACCGCCCGGTGCGCCGCCGACGGCGTACTCGGTGGCACCTACACCCCGCACTGCGCGGCGATCCACCCGGCCCGGCTGGTCCGTGGCCTGGCCCGGGCCGTCGAACGGCGCGGGGTGACGATCCACGAACGGACCCCGGTCACCGGGTACGGCCCCGGGGCGGCCCGGACACCGACCGGCACGGTCCGCGCCCCGGTGGTGGTACGGGCGACCGAGGGCTACACCCCGGCGCTGCCCGGCGCCCGCCGCGCGGTGGCCCCGATCTACTCGCTGATGATCGCCACCGAGCCACTGCCGGACGAGACCTGGGCCCGGATCGGGCTGGCGCGGCGGGAGACGTTCAGCGACTACCGGCATCTGATCATCTACGGGCAGCGGACCGCCGACGGCCGGCTGGCGTTCGGCGGGCGGGGCGCGCCGTACCACTTCCGGTCCCGGATCCGGCCCGAGTACGACCGCGACCCACGGGTGTTCACCGCGCTGCGCCGGACGCTCGGCGAGCTGTTCCCGGTGCTCGGCGACGCGGTGCCGGTGACCCGGACCTGGGGCGGCCCGCTCGGCGTCGCCCGCGACTGGGCGGCGTCGGTGGGGTTGGACCGGGCCACCGGGCTGGCCTGGGCCGGCGGGTACGTCGGCGACGGAGTGGGCACCGCCAACCTGGCCGGCCGTACCCTCGCCGATCTGATCCTCGGCGTGGACAGCGAGCTGACCGCGCTGCCCTGGGTCGGGCACCGCTCGCCGCGCTGGGAGCCGGAGCCGCTGCGCTGGCTCGGCGTCAACGCGGGTCTACGGCTGGTGACCGCCGCCGACGCGGCCGAGAACCGAGGGGACCGGCCGTCCCGGCTGGCCGGGCTGCTGGGCCGACTGACCGGGCAGTGACGGCCGTACCGCCTGTGGCCGGGCTGGCGGAGCGGGGTCGGGGCGGGGCGCAGTCGGGGGCTGATCGGCCGGGCGTCAGGCCGGCGGGATCACCCGGAGGTGGCCGCGGCGGCCGGTCGACGGGTTGATGTCGATGTCGACGGCGTCCGGGGCGCCGGGGCGCGGTGGTGGGGCCGGTCGGGCTGCTTCCCGGACCGCCTCGGCGAGCGCCACCAAATCGTCGGTGGTCGGCGGGGGCGGGTCGAACTCACCCTCGTGCCGGACGACCTGCCAGCCACGGGGCGCGGTCAGGCTGCGGGCGTGCTGCTCGCAGAGGTCGTAGGTGTGCGGCTCGGCGAACGCGGCGAGCGGGCCGACCACGGCGGTCGACTCGTTGTAGACATAGGTCAACGTGGCGACGGCCTGGCGGGGGCAGCCGTTACGGGAGCAGCGCCGTGATGACCTCACGGCGGCACGTTATCTCTAATACCGGCTCCACGACCAGCTTGCCGACGCGACACGCCGGGACTCCTGATCCCCACGCCCGGAAAGGGCCGATCCGGACTACGCTGGGCAGGTGACCGGAGGATTCCAGTGACCATTCCCGTGCCCGGCAGCGCGCAGACGCCCCGCCGGGCGCGTCGGGATCGCCGGGACCGGCACGGGCGCGGGCTGCGTGGTCGGCTGGTGCCGGCGACGGTGCCGTTGGCCCGGACCAAGGCCGAGGTCTTCGACGAGCTGGTCCTGGACACGGTCGAGACGCTGGAGCGGCGCTTCGCGAAGGAGCTGGCCGGTGTCGAGTTCGCCGTCGAGGACGTCCCACCGGATCTGAACGTCTACGACTCCGACGTGCTGGAGGACGGCGAGGTGCCGTTGGCCCGGTTGCTGCCCGGCCGGCCGGGGCGTCAGGAGATGCCGCCACGGATCGTGCTCTACCGGCGTCCGCTGGAGTTCCGGGCGTTGAACCGGGAGGATCTCGCCGACCTGGTGCACGACGTGATCATCGAGCAGGTGGCAAATCTGCTCGGCGTCGACCCGGACGAGCTGGCCTGACTCGGCAACCCGCCCGGGCCGACGGCGGCAGGTCAGGCGACCCTGCGCTTGAGCTTGCGTCGTTCCCGCTCGGACAGTCCGCCCCAGATGCCGAACCGCTCGTCTTGACCGAGCGCGTACTCCAGGCACTCGGACTTCACCTCGCAACGAGAGCAGATCCGCTTTGCCTCGCGGGTGGATCCACCCTTCTCCGGGAAAAACGCCTCCGGATCGGTTTGCGAGCACAGCGCCCGCTCCTGCCACTCCGGGGCGTTACCGAGCAGGTCCGCGACCTCCAGCCGACCATCCATACGCGTGCCTCCTTTCGCGCGCCGCCCCACCCGGCCGGCGCAACCCCCCACGCGGAAGGCGTGTCCATCTTGCCCGTTCGATCCGGTTTTGATGCAGCCCGTCCGAGCGACCCCGTTGAAATTACACGCGTGTAATGCGTGCGTCGTCAAGACGAACCTGGTAAATGGGCTTGCTGTCGCGCACCGGTCACCCGCCCTCCCCGTCGTCATCCGGCCCGCAACCTGCCCTATCGATTCAGCCCCCCACCGGGTAACGCGGGACCGGCGAGTCGCACCACCCGCTCGGCCAGTCCCAGCGCCGACGACCCTGTCCGCAGACAACACCGAGCCGGTGCCGCTCACGCGGCACCGGCTCGGTCTCCGGTCGGTCGACCGGTCTACCTCACCTGCCCTACTTCCCTCCCCAGAGGTCAATCACGCCTACGGCCCAGAAGCCGATCGCGCCTAGCACGTCGATCTCGTCACACTGTCGTGCGGGAGTCCCGTCACCCTGCCTTGGGGATCAGCCGCCCAGCGGCGGCGTGCTGCGGCCAGACGAACTCGGTCACCGCCCCGCCGCTGATCGCCACCTGACCGGCGGGCACCTCGTCGGAGCGCCACACGGTGTAGGAGCCCGCCGGCAGATCGGTGTAGACGGCGCTGAAGAAGACTCCGTCGCGTACCTGCCGCTCCCGGACCGCCGCATGGGTACGCGGGGCCGGATCCGGCTGGTCCGGACCGGCGGTCGGGCTGATCTCGATCTCCCGGCCGTGGAACTCCTGTCCGGTGTAGATGATCAGGGCACCCATGTCGCCGCCGATGTCGAGGACGACGCCGCCGGTCTCCGACGGGGCCAGACTGTGCTCGTGCATGCTCCCCACCTTCTCTGGATGTGCCGGGGTCGGCCCGGACGGGACGTGCGGGCCGGTCAGGACGGGTTGTTGAACCCGTCGTACGGCACGCCGAGGTACGGGAAATGCTTCAGGAACGGGGCAGTCACGTCGGCCGCGCTCAGCCCGTGGGTCACCGCGCCGGCCGCGTCGTCCGGGGTGAAGTTCTGATCGATCAGCGGGAACGTCAAGCCGGCGATGGCCCGGAGCGAGATGGTGACCACGTCGTCGGTCGTCCGGCGGCCGTTCGGGAAGCCGGCCAGGTCGCCGCCGAGCAGACCGAACCGGTCGGGCTGCTCCGCCGGCGGGATCGCGGTGTTCAGCCGCAGCATGTCCGCCTGCAGATCGCCGGTGTTGTTCTGAAAACCGTCGATCAGCCCGGCCGGGATTCCGGTCAGTAGGATCGCCACCAGATCGGCTCGGGGCACGCCAGACTCGTTGAGCTCGGCAAGGTTGGGAAAGACGTCCGGGTAGAGCACCGGCAGCAGCTGCGCCAGTTCGGGCTTCTCCACCAGGCCCGCGAAGCGCTTGTCCTCCGACGGGGGCAGGGTGTTCCACAGGTCCTTCTGCGCCATCGGCACGATGACCTCGTTGAACAGTGGATTACCGAGTCGCGACACCTGTACCGCCGGTCCGACGTTGACGTCGGCCGCCTTGGCACTGCCCAGCATCCGTACCTGCTGACGCGCGGCGGAGGTCCAGACCCCGATCACCGATCGCTGGTCGTTGACGCCGTACTGGCCGCCACCACTGACCAGATGGTTGATCGGGACCTGCAGCGCGATGCTGGAGACGTTCAGCCGGTCGGTCGCGTTGACCGGTTCGTCCGCCACGTTGAAGATGTCCTTACCGACTACGTGGAGCTGCTGGAACGGCCGTAGGTTTCCGAGGTCGAAGATCGAGCCCAGGTCGACGAAGAACCCCTCGGCCCGCTGCCCGGCGAAGACCCGCTCGCCGCTCTTGAGCTGGAAGGTGGCGTCGTTGGCAAGCCCCACGTAGTCGGGGGTGGACAGCGGACCGATGTTGCACGGCGGGCAGGGCACGTCGCGGGCCAGCAGCTGCGCCTTGCCGTGCGCATCGACCTTGGTCAGACTGTAGAACTGGCGCCTGTTCCAGTTCTCACTGTCCAGGGCGTCGATTGGCCCGGTGTTGTAGAGGAACGTGTTCTCGTTGGTGATCTCGGTGCGGAACTGAAACTGGTAGGTGATGTCCGGATGGCCGTCACCATTGTTGTCCACGTGGATCGAGTAGAGCACGTCATCGCCGAACTCGAAGAAGTTCGGCCCGCCCGACGGCACCTGAAAGGGCAGATAGTTGGCGATCAGAGTGACCGTGTCCGGACGGTCCGGACTCACAAAGGCATAGACGTCGGTACTGTCAGCGACCGGGTCCTTGGATATCTCCGGCGCTTCACGGTGCGAAGACATGACGAACCTACCTCACATAGCCTGAGAAGATCGGTGAGTGACGCGGTACGCGTCAGGTGAGACGTGCCCTTACGGCGCACTCAGCCCTGGCGGGCGGCGCGCTGCAACCGGGCGGCAAGGCTTTTGTCTTGTACCTCGATCCGCGACGTGCCGACGAAGACGTCCAACGTCCCGTTTGACGGATCCCGCAGGTGGACGACGATTGCCTCGTCACCTTCGGCAGATCCGGCGAGCCGGCTGTCCACAGCCGATGACAGGCCGGTGACGCTGACCGCGGCCGCGCCGACACCCGCGCTCGCCGCGACGGTCAGCACCTGGCGGCGGGACAGTTTGAACTTCGGTCGGTTCCGCTGGCGAGTTCTCATGGACAACCCTTCCGGTGGGTCAGGGGGTAACCCACTGTCGCGATGGGACCAGTGCCGGCGCGGCCCATCCGTCACCCGCGGTCGCCGGCACCTGTTCATACGGCCGACGACGCCGGTGGGTTCGATCATCCGCCAATCGACTTTTGTCGGACGCGCCACCGCACGGCGTCGGCCGGGACCGAGGCCGATCCGGCCGCCGGTGGGCAGCGGTGGGCGCAGGGCGGAAAGCCGGCATCAGCGTTGGTACGCGGTGGACCGTCGGACCGCCGGACGGCCGGCGGCGGCCGCGATCGACTGCAACTGCGCCTCGGTACGCGCTGAGCCGTTCGCCGAACCGGCCATCCGGGAGATCGTCTCCTCCATCAGCGTTCCGCCGAGATCGTTGCACCCGCCTTGCAGCATCGCGACGGTGCCCTCGTCGCCGAGTTTCACCCAGGAGCACTGGATGTTGTCGATCCGGCCGTGCAGCAACAGCCGCGCCATGGCGTGCACGGCACGGTTCTCCCGCCAGGTCGGCCCCGGCCGGGCCAGCCCAGCGAGGTAGATCGGCGCATTGGTGTGCACAAATGGCAATGCGACGAACTCGGTGAAGCCGCCGGTGCGGTCCTGCACCCCGGCCAGCACCCGGAAATGCGCCAACCACTGGCCGGGATGGTCCACGTGCCCGTACATCATCGTCGAGCTGGACCGCAGCCCCAGCTCGTGCGCGGTGGTCACCACCTCGACCCAGGTGCCGGCCGGTAATTTGCCCTTGGTCAGCACCCACCGCACGTCGTCGTCGAGGATCTCCGCTGCGGTCCCCGGGATGGTGTCCAGTCCCGCCTCGCGCAGCATCAGCAGCCAGTCCCGGACCGGCATGCCCGCCTTCGCGGCGGCGGTGACGATCTCCATCGGGGAGAAGGCGTGCACGTGCAGCTGCGGCACCCGTCGCTTGACCGCCCGGACCAGCTCGGCATACGCGGTCACCGGCAGCTTGGGATCGATGCCGCCCTGCATGCAGACCTCGGTGGCACCGGCCCGCCACGCCTCCTCGGCCCGGTCCGCCACCTGCTCGGCGGAGAGCCGGAACGCATCGGCGTCCCGTTCCCGCTGGGCGAACGCACAGAAGCGGCAGCCGACGTAGCAGACGTTGGAAAAGTTGATGTTGCGGTTGACCACGTAGGTGACGTCGTCGCCGACGGTGTCCCGGCGTACCTCGTCGGCGATCCGGCAGACCTGGTCCAGCGCCGCGCCATCGGCAGTGAACAGGGCGAGCGCCGCGTCGGTGTGCCGTGGTTGCAGCAGCGCCGCCGGATCGTCGGCGGCCAGCCGCAGCCCGGCCCGCAGATTCGCGTCGCCGGCGCCGTCGCCCTTGGTGCCGGCACCGGTCGGTGCGCTGATCCGGCCGGCGACCTCGGCCCAGTCGCCGTACACCCGGTCGAAGTCGCCCCGCCGGTCCCCGGTCCGCCCGGTGGTGTCGATCGTGGTGTGCAGATCGGTCCGGCCGACTGGGGCAAACACCTCCTCCGGCTCCTGCCAGGGGCGGCCGACCGGCATCGCCGACTCGTCGGCCAGACCGGTGCCCGGCTCGGCGAGCGCCGACACGTGCGCGGCGAGCCGGGGGTCCAGCCACGCCTCGCCGCGCCGCACATACTCGGGGTAGACAGTCAGCCGTTCCCGCAGAGTGAACCCGGCGGCGGCGGTACGCCGGGTCAGCTCGTCGATCTGCGGCCAGGGCCGCTCCGGGTTGACGTGGTCCGGGGTCACCGGCGACACCCCGCCCCAGTCGTCGATGCCGGCCCGCAGCAGCAGCGCGTACTCCCCCTCGACCAGGTTCGGCGGGGCCTGGATGCGGGCACCCGGCCCGAGCAGGAGGCGACCGACGGCAACCGTCGCGGCCAGGTCACGCAGTTCGGCGTCCGGCATGCCACGCATCGCCGTGTCCGGCTTGGCGCGGAAGTTCTGCAGGATCACCTCCTGGATGTGGCCGTACTCGCGGGCCGCCGACCGGATCGCGAACAGCGACTCGACCCGTTCCCGGAGAGTTTCGCCGATGCCGATCAGCAGGCCGGTGGTGTACGGCACGCCGACCCGACCGGCGTCGGCGATCGCCCGCAGCCGCACCGCCGGTTCCTTGTCCGGCGAGCCGTGGTGCGGGCCGCCCGGCTCGGACCACAGCCGGGTCGCGGTGGTCTCCAGCATCATCCCCATGCTGGGCGCCACCGGCTTGAGCCGTTGCAGCTCGGCCCAGCTCAGCACCCCCGGGTTGAGGTGCGGCAGCAGACCGGTCTCCTCCAGTACGGCGATCGCGCAGGCCCGCAGATAGTCGACGGTGGAGTCGTAGCCCCGCTCGTCCAGCCACCGGCGGGCCGCCGGCCAGCGGTCCTCGGGCCGGTCACCGAGGGTGAACAGCGCCTCCTTACAACCCTGTGCGGCACCGGCCCGGGCGATCGCCAGGACCTCGGCACGGTCCAGGTACGCGGCGGGCAGCCGGCCCGGCACGGTGGCGAAGGTGCAGTAGTGGCAGCGGTCCCGGCAGAGCCGGGTCAACGGGACGAAGACCTTCCGCGAGTACGTGATCACGCCCGGCCGGCCGGCGTCGCGCAGCCCCGCGTCGCGCAGCGAACCGGCGAGGTCGAGCAGTTCGTCGAACTCGCCATCGGTGGCGGCCAGCAGCGCGGCGGCCTCATCCAGGTCGAGGCTGCGGCCGGTCGCGGCACGACGCAGCGCCCGCCGGACGCTGGTGGTGGTGGGCTGTTCCGCCGGGGCGGCCCCGGTCACTCGGGCGACGACGGATTCAGTGTGCTCGGCCACCACTGCAGACTAGGCCCTCGGGCCTGCGCCGGCCGGTGGCGCTCGCCACAGCGCCCACCGGCGGCCAGCGGTGATCAGGAGATCCGTTGGGTCGTCCCGGCCGAGCCCGGCTCCTCCGGACCGGGCTCGTTCCCAGCCGGCCCCGGCTCGTCCCCGGGCGGGGCCGGCGGCCCGGATGACGGCGCAGGCGGAGCAGGCGGCGCGTACATCGGATGCGGGCCGCTCTGCGGCGGTGGCGGTGGCGGTGGCGGGTACGCCGGTCCGGGCTGACCGGACTGACCGGGCTGGTGGTACGGGTGGTACGGGCCCGGCTGGCCGTATTGACCCGGCTGGCCGTAGCCGGGCGGCGGTGGGCCGTACGGACCGGGGTGACCGTACTGCCCCGGCTGGCCGTAGCCCGGCGGGGGACCGTAGCCGCCCGGTGCCGGCGGCTTCGGTCGCACCACCTGGTAACGCCCCTGCCAGATCCGCCACAGTGCGTACCCGGCGACACCGAGCACCGCCAGCCAGGCCGCCCGGGTCAACAGCGCCTGGAATCCGCCGCGGATGGTGTCGTCGACCAGCACGACGAAGCCGACCAGCAGCCCGAACAGACCACCGAACACCGCGGCGACCCCGTACTCGACGAGGGCGACCAGGGTCATCAGCCGAGCCCGGCCCAGCTCCGGGGTGAGGTGCGTGGCGAGCAGCACCGCCAGCAACGGGAAGCCGACCGTGGCCAGATTGACGAAGCTGCCGAAACTGTCCGCCGAGCGGCGGGCGAACCCCGGCCCGAAGCCGAGCCGGTACGGCACGAGCAGGTCCAGCATTGCGGTGAACAGGAACACTGCGGTGGCACCGAGCAGGACGGCGGCGGCGAACTCCCGCAGCGGCATGGTGAGATCTCTGGCCGGCGGCCGGTCGCCGGGCCCAGCCTCTGGTTGGGTGGTCACGCATTCTCCCGGTGCTCGCAGGTGGCGGCGGTCGATGCCGGTGAGCGTAGTGCTCCGCCGATGGACGAGGATGGACGGCATGCGGATCGTGGTACTGACCGGCGGGATCGGCGGCGCGAAGTTCCTGGTCGGCGCGCGGGAGTACGCCCGACGCACCGGAGCCGAGCTGACCGCCGTGGTCAACGTCGGTGACGACGTCATCCTGCACGGGTTGCGGATCAGCCCGGACCTCGACAGCGTGATGTACACACTCGGCGGTGGCGCGGATCCGGAGCGTGGCTGGGGCCGGGTCGACGAGACCTGGGCGGTGAAGAACGAGCTGGCCGCGTACCAGGCGGAACCCACCTGGTTCGGGCTCGGTGACCGGGACGTCGCCACCCACCTGGTCCGCACCACCATGCTCAACGCCGGCTACCCGCTGTCGGCGGTCACCGAGGCGCTCTGCGCCCGCTGGCGGCCGGGGGTGAGGCTGCTTCCGGCCACCGACGACCGGCTGGAGACCCACGTCGTCGTCTCGGACCCGGAGTCGGGGCCGGGGCCGGGGCCGGGGCCGGGGCCGGGGCCGGGGCCGGGGCCGGGGCCCGATGCCGGCGGCGAGCGGGCCATCCACTTCCAGGAATGGTGGGTACGCCATCGGGGCGCGCTGCCCACCCACCGGTTCGTCTTCGTCGGCGCGGCACAGGCCAAGCCGGCGGCCGGCGTACCGGAGGCACTGGCCGCCGCCGACGTCGTGCTGATCGCACCGAGCAACCCGGTGGTGAGCATCGCGCCGGTGCTCGCCGTACCCGGGATCCACGAAGCGCTGGCCGGCAATACGGCCCCGGTGGTCGGGGTCTCGCCGATCATCGGCGACGCCCCGGTACGCGGCATGGCCGACCGGTGCCTCGCGGTGCTGGGTGAACCGTGCACGGCGGCGGGGGTGGCGGCGCTCTACGGTGCCCGGCGCGCCGGTGGGCTGCTGGACGGCTGGCTGGTCGACCCGGTGGACGAGGCCACCCGGGTGCAAGGGATCGAGGTGCGGGCCGTACCGCTGTGGATGTCCGACGAGACGGCGACGGCCGCGATGGTCGGCGCCGCGATCGAACTGGCCGGCCGGCCGACCGGGGTGACCGGATGAGGCTGGAGATCCTGCCGGTCGCCGGGATCGGCGAGGTGGTTCCCGGTGACGACCTGGCGGCGCTGATCGGGGACGCCGCACCCTGGCTGCGCGACGGCGACGTCCTCGTGGTGACCAGCAAGATCGTTTCGAAGGCCGAGGGCCGGCTGGTGGATCTGCCGGCCGACGAACCGGACCGCAGCCTGGTCCGCGACGAGGTGCTGGCCGCCGAGACCGTCGAGGTGGTGGCACGGCGTGGGGCGACCCGGATCGTCCGGACCCGGCACGGGTTCGTGATGGCGGCCGCCGGGATCGACAACTCGAATGTGGCTCCCACCCGGCTGGTGCTGTTACCGGTCGATCCGGACCGGTCGGCCCGGCAGCTGCGCGCCGGTCTCTACGCCCGGCTGGGGCTCGATCTTGCGGTCGTCGTGTCGGACACCATGGGACGGCCGTGGCGCAACGGCCTGACCGACGTCGCGCTCGGGGCCGCCGGTATCGACCCGGTGCGCGACTACCGCGGCCAGACCGACCGGTACGGCAACGAGCTGCGGCTGACGCAGATGGCGGTGGTCGACGAGATGGCTGCTGCCGGGGACCTGGTGAAGGGCAAGTCGGAGCAGGTGCCGGTGGCGGTGGTCCGCGGCTACCCGTGGCGGGCCGAACCGCCGGCGGGGCCGGCCGGTCCCGCCGGGCCGGGCGTACGACCGCTGATCCGCGAACCAGGTCAGGACCTGTTCACGCTGGGTACGGCGGAGGCCCGCCGGGCCGGGCTGCTCGCGGCGGCGACCCTGCCGCCGGGCGGGCCGGCGGGCGCTCCGGCCGCCGGAGTCGACGACCCTCGTCCGGTCGACGGCCCGTCTGCGGTCGACGGCGAGACCGTGGCCCGGGCGGTCCGGCTGGTGTCCGAGGTGGTGGCCCCCGGCACCCGCTTCGAGCTGGCCGACGCCGACAGCCTGCGGAGCGCGGCCGACGGTTTGCCGGCCGACGCGGCGTACCCGGCGTTGCTGCGCTGCCGGCCGCCGGGCGATACGCCGCCGGACCTGGTGCGCTTCGGCACCGACCTGCACCGGCTACGGGCGGCGCTGGCGGCCGACGGTGTCGCCAGCGCCGAGCTAGGTACCGTCGCCGGCCCCGACGGCACCGTCGTCCTGCTCGGGCTCGTCGCGACGCCGTGACGGACCGGGCGGCTTACACGTACCCGTCCTCGCCGCGTTCCTTGAGCGCGTCCACCAACCGTTTGACGTCCTGCGCCCGGTCGCGGGGGCAGACCATCACCGCGTCGGGGGTGTCCACCACGATCAGGTCCCGTACGCCGAGCGCTGCGACCAGCCGGCCGGAGTGCGGCACCACCACCAAACCGCTGCTGTCCCGCAGCAGCACCCCCGGCTTCTCCTCGGCCGCCGGGGCGCCGAGGACGACGTTGCCGTCCGGATCGGTGGGCAGCACGTCACCGAGGGTGTGGAAATCCCCGACGTCGTTCCAGCCGAAGTCGCCGGGGACGGTGCCGACCCGCCCGGCGGCGGCCGCGCCCTCCATCACCGCGTAGTCGACGGAGATGCGGGGCAACGTCGGCCAGACGTCGCCGAGCACCTCGTCACGGTCGGGGCTGTCCCACCGGGCGGCGATCCGGGTCAGGCCGGAGTGCAGCTCGGGTTGTTGGCGGGCCAACTCGGTGAGGAACACGTCGACCCGCCAGACGAACATGCTGGCGTTCCAGAGGTGGCGACCCGAGCGCAGGTAGTTCTCGGCGACCGCCAGCCCTGGCTTCTCGGTGAACTGCTCGACCCGGCGGACCGGCCCGGGGCCGATGGTGTCGCCGCAGGCCAGGTAGCCGTAGCCGGTCTCCGGCCGGGTGGGGGTGATACCAACGGTCATCAGCAGGCCGGTGCGGGCTCCGTCCACCGCCTGACGGATTGTCTCGACGTACCGGTCGGTGTCGCCGATCAGGTGGTCGGCCGCGAACGAACCCATCACGGCCTGCGGCTCACGCCGGGCGACGACTGCGGCGGCGAGGGCGATCGCCGCGCAGGAGTCCCGGGGCGACGGCTCGACGAGCACGTTCTCCTCCGGCACCGTAGCCAACTGCCGGGCGACCGCTGCGGCGTGCGCCGCACCGGTCACCACCAGAATCCGTTCCGGATCGGTCAGCGGTGCCAGCCGCGCGACGGTCGCCTGCAGCAGCGAGGCCGTGGTGCCGGTGAGGGGGTGCAGGAATTTAGGGTTACCGGCGCGGGACAGCGGCCACAGTCGGGTGCCGCTGCCACCCGCCGGAATGACGGCGAAGAGCATCAGCACATCATGCCCGGCACGGGCACGCCACCCGAGGAGATGGTGGATACCTCCCCGTACCGGTGAGTAGTGGCCGGGTCACCAGGCGGCCCGGTTCATGCTGGCGGCCCGGCTCCACGACGCCACGTGCACCTCGGCGCTGGATGACCAGGTGAACTCCTTGGCCCGGTCCACCCCGGCCTTGGCCAGCGCGTGCCGGCGGGCCTCGTCGTCGAGCAAGGCCACCAGGTCGGCGGCGATCCGGTCCGGATCCTCGCTGGTGTAGGCGACCGCATCACCGCCGACCTCAGGCAGCGACAGCCGCGGCGTGGTCAGCACCGGGGTACCGCAGGCCATCGCCTCCAGGATCGGCAGGCCGAAGCCCTCCCCATAGGACGGGTAGGCGGCGACGAGGGCACCGCCGAGGAAACCGGGCAGGTCGGCGTAGCGCAGGTAGCCGGGACGCAGCAGCCGCAGGTGGGCCGGGACGTCGGAGACGGCACGGTCGATGTCGTCGTCGTGGCCCTGCCCGCCGGCGACCACGAGCGCCGGCGGATCGGGCCGGTCCTGCACCGCGCGCACCCAGCCCCGGATCAGGTTGGGCACGTTCTTGCGCGGCTCCTTGGCACCGAGGAACGCGATGTAGTCGGTGCCGGTCAGCCCGAGCCGGGCCCGTACCCGGGCCTTCTCTTCGTCGCTGGGCACGTGGAAGGCGCCGCAGTCGACGCCGTGGTACGCCACGTCGATCCGGGCCTGGTCGGCGTTGAGCAGCCGGATCAGCTCGTCACGGCTGGCCTTGCTGGGCACGATCACCCGACTGGCCCGGCGCAGCGAGGTCTTGATCGCGCTGCGGAAGAAGGTTCGCCGCGACTTGTCGTAGTGCTCCGGTTCCGTGAAGAACGTCGCATCGTGCACAGTTACCGTTACCGGACATCCCGCCCGCATCGGACAGGTGTAGTACGGCGAGTGCAGCACATCAGCACCGGCCTGCTGGGCGAGCAGCGGCAACCCGGTCTGCTCCCAGGCCAGCCGGGCCGGGCGATGCGCGACGGCGGCCGGCGCGGCGATCACGTCGGCGGCCGGCAACATCCGGGTGTACCGCTCGACATCTGTACGCAGCGCTACGACGGAGAGCTCGACGCCGCTGCCGATGAGCGCGCCGAGGGCCCCCAGCAGGCCGTCAACGTATCGACCGACACCACCGCGGTCGGTGGGCACGCTCGTTGCGTCGATGAGTACGCGGGGCGGTCGACCGGCGGTCACTGGGCAACTCCTCTAAGGGGGTGGTGGAGGGTTGTGAAGAACGACACGTGTGCCAAGACTACGCCGCCCGACGCCGTCCGCCGTGTCGACGACGCGACCGAAAACGCGTCGCGGCGAACCGCGCCGCCGACGATCAGCGGGGCGAGACCACCCGGTGACAGCGTGTACGTACAGTGACGGCGCTACGCTCGGCCCGATGACCAACAACCTGGCCGGGCTGCTCGCGGTCGCCGTCACTGCGGACCCGACGCGGCCCCTGCTCACCTGGTACGACGACGCGACCGGCGACCGGACCGAGCTGTCCGGTGCGACGCTGGCCAACTGGGTGGCCAAGACCGCCAACCTGGTGGTGGACGGGGCCGGCGCGGCCGCCGGTGACCACGCCGACGTCGCGTTGCCGGCCCACTGGCAGACCGCCGGCGTCCTGCTCGGTTGCTGGTCGGCCGCGCTGGTGGTGCGGACCGCCCCGGCCGCTGGGCCCGGCACCCCGGCCGGCCGGGACCCCCTGCCGGCGCTGCCCGACGACCCGGCTGCGGAAGTGCTCTTCGCCAGCCCACCGGCGGTGCCCGAGGTCGATCGGCGGCCCGCCGGTGAGCGCTACCTGCTCAGCCTCGCCCCGATGGCGGCACCCGCCCGGGAGCTGCCGTCCGGCTGGACCGACTACATCACCGAGGTACGCGGCCACGGCGACCATTTCACTCCGTACCCGGCGGTCGACCGGCAGGACGCGGAGCTGGCCGGCCGGGCCCGCCGGCGCGGCGCGGAGCTGGGCATCGGGGCCGGGGCCCGGGTCCTGGTCGACTGCGACCGGTACCCGGACCCGACCGACTGGCTGCTGGCGCCGCTGGCCGCCGAGGCGACCATGGTGCTCTGCCGCAACCTCGACCGGCAGCGGCTCGACGGGCGGGTGGACAGCGAAAAGGTCGATCTGGTCCTGGCCTGAGCGGTCGTCGTCGGCACCGCCTGCCGGTCGGAACCAGTCAGAGTTCGCGGGGCACCACTTCCCGCAGTTCGCCGTCCGGCGCGCAGACGTAGAACCCGGCCCGGTCGGCCAGCCACGGCTTGCCCGCCGCCTCACCGGCGCTGAGCAGCTTCTCCTGCACGCCGAGGATGATGTACCGGGACCCGTCCGGGTTGCCGTCGCGCCAGCCCGGGCCGTACAGCCGGTCGACCAGCAGCTCGCGACGCTGTCGCGGCACCGCGCCGTCCACCACCCAGTCGGTTGGCAGCCGGTACCAGAACGTCCGGGTGATCCCGGCCAGCGGGTTGAAGGCGTGCGCCCCCTCGACCCGGACGCCGAGCGTGTCGGTGATCTTCAAGCGGAAGTAGACACCCACGCCTGTGAGACGCGCTGCGCTGACGCTGCGTTGCCATCCCGGCAGAATCGGTCAACCCACCGGCGTCCCCCGGTCCTGGGCGAACCGGATGAACGGTGCCAACGCCGCCGGATCGGTCAACGCCCCGGCCGCCGCCGCCTGCCCGGCCGGCACCCCGGTGAGAATCTTCTTCACCGGCACCTCCAGCTTCTTGCCGGACAGCGTCCGAGGCACGGCCGCGACCTGGTGAATTCCGTCCGGCACGTGCCGCGGTGACAGCGCCGACCGCAGCTCACGCACGATCCGGGTACGCAGCGCGTCGTCCAGCCCGACCCCGGCCCGCAACGCCACGAACAGCAGCAGCTCCCCCGCCCCGCCCTGTGGATCCTCCAGGTGGATCACCAGCGAGTCGGCGACCTCCGGCAACGCCTCCACCACCGAGTAGAACTCGGCGGTGCCCAACCGCACCCCGCCCCGGTTCAGGGTGGCGTCCGAACGGCCGGTGATCGCGCAGCTGCCGTCCTCGGCGATGGTGATCCAGTCACCGTGGCACCAGACCCCCGGATACCGGTCGAAGTACGCCTGCCGGTAACGGCTGCCGTCCGGGTCGTTCCAGAACCCGACCGGCATGCTCGGCATCGGCTCGGTGATCACCAGCTCGCCCAGCTCACCGACGACCGTCCGGCCGTCGGCGGCCCGGGCCTCGACCCGCGCGCCCAGACACCGGCAGGCGATCTCCCCGGCCCGCACCGGCAGCAGTGGTACGCCGCCCACGAACCCGGTGCACACGTCGGTGCCGCCGGACAGCGACGTCAACTGCAGGTCCTCGCCGACCGACTGGTACACCCAGGTGAAACCCTCAGCCGGCAGCGGCGCCCCGGTCGAGCCGACCCCGCGCAGCCGAGACAGATCGGCGATCTTCCGCGGCGCCAGCCCTTCCTTGCGGCAGGCCAGCAGGAACGGCGCCGAGGTACCGAAATAGGTGGCACCGGTGTCGGCGGCCAGCCGCCACAAGGTGCCCAGGTCCGGGCTGGCCGCGCCGCCCGGGGCCGCGCGCACCGCCGGATTGCCGTCGAACAGCACGATCGCCGCACCCACCGCCGGTCCGGAGGCGAGATAATTCCACATCATCCAGCCGGTGGTGGTGAACCAGAAGAAGCGGTCCCCCGGCCCCAGATCGTGATGCAACGCCAGCATCTTCAGATGCTCCAGCAGGATGCCGCCGTGCCGGTGCACGATCGGCTTCGGCAGCCCGGTGGTGCCCGACGAATAGAGCACGTACAGCGGCTGGTCGAACGGAACCGCGTCGAACGCCAACGCCTCGTCGGTCGGCGCGGTGAGCGCACTCCAGGTCGAGGTGGCCCATGGCAGCTCCGCCGGGTCCGCCGCCGACAGGTACGGAATCAGCACCCGGTGCCGCGCCGACGGCAACGCGTCCGCGATCGCCGCCACCTCGGCCCGGCGGTCGACCGCCTTGTCGCCGTACCGGTAGCCGTCGACCGCGACCAGCACCGTCGGCTCGATCTGCTGCCAGCGGTCGGTGACGCTGCGGGTGCCGAACTCCGGTGCGCAGGACGAGAAGACCGCGCCCAGGCTGGCGGTGGCCAGCATCAACACGTACGTCTCGGGGATGTTCGGCGCGTACGCCGCGACCCGGTCGCCCGATCGCACCCCGAGCCGGCGCAGCCCGGCCCGCACCCGGCGGACCTCGTCGCGCAGTTGCCCGACGGTGAGCGTGACCGGCGCTCGGGTCTGGCTGTGCGCGATCACCACCGGGGCGCCCTCGGCCAACCCGGGTGCGCGCAGCACGTGCTCGGCGTAGTTGAGCCGGGCACCGGGAAACCACCGCGCGCCGGGCATCCGCCGGTCGGCGAGCACCTGCTCCGCCGGCTGCTGGCCGGCCACCTCGAAGTAGTCCCAGACCGACCCCCAGAACCCGGCCAGGTCGTCGACCGACCACTGCCACAGCTGCTGGTAGTCAGCGAACCGCAGCCCTCGGGTGCGCTCCAGCCACGCCAGGTACCCGCCGATCCGGGTCCGCTGCCGCACGTCCGCCGGTGGGCACCACAGCACCTCGCTCACGACTGACACTCCTCCCCGGGTCGCGGCCGCGTCGCCGGACCGCGTGTGGCCGTCCACTTCCATCCTCGCGTACGTCGCGCGCCGCCGGCGGCGGTGCCGCTGATCGATTGTCCTGCCGACCGGGGCGCAACGGAGCGTGCCGGGAACACAAGCTGTCGTCAGCAGGTAGCGCAACGGGCACAGCCTGCGGCGTGTGCCAACGCGGACGGGAGAAAGTGCGCCGCCCCGTTGCGTCCCTGCCCGAGCCTCCCGCCCGAAACGGTACGGTTCGCCCATGCGTCATCTCTGGAGCTTCCTCAGCGGCCTGGCTGCGGCACCGCTGTGCTGGGTGCTGATCGCGGTCGGCCAGACGACGTCGGCCCGCACCATCGCCGGCTGGGTGACCGACGGCGGTTACCACACGGCGACCCTGCTGGCACCGGCCGCGTTCGTGTTCGCCGCCGGTCTGCTGCTCGGGCTGCTGGGCACGCTACGGTTCTCCCCGCTCGGTCCGCTCACCGCCGGGCTGGCTCTGGCGGCCCCGTACGTGGCGATGTTCGTCGACCCGTTCGGTGCCCGCGACCTGATCGGTACGCCGTGGCGGCTCTTCGGTGAACCGGTGGTGCTGCTGCAGCCGGTGGAGAACGGCACCCTCGCGTTGCTCGGGGTGCTGCTCAGCACCGCGGTGCTGAGCAGGCAGCGGTGGCGATCCCGGCCCGCGACGAACGGCACCGACGACGACGAGGCCGGTTCCGACGCGGCGGCGGCGGAGCCGTTGCCGGTCCGGCCACGCGGCGAGTTCGACCCGTCGCTCTGGTCGCTGCCGGGCGGCAGCGCCACGACGTCGGACGACTCCGCCGACGCACCGACCGGCCCGGACCGAGCCGACGCCGACCGGCCGGCGTCGTTGCGGACGAAGACGAGAACGAAGACGACACTGGCCGCGCCGGCCGGAGACGTTCGACCCGACGGCGACGGGCTACGGCCGGCCCGGCCCATCCCCCGGTCCAGTCGGGTGATTCGCTGAACCGACCCACCGACTGTTGCCGGTGACGTTGCGCCTGGCGGGTACCGTGCCCGGAAGGCACCATCCCCGCGAGGAGGTCAGATGCGGCACCTGGGCTCGCTGGTCCTGTCCCTGCTCCTCGCACCGGTGATCTGGTTCCTCGCCGGGCTCGGCCTGAGCGAGTACGCGCTGGCTCGACGGGACGCGTACAGCGAACCACCGCTCGACGTGTTCATCGGGTTGGCCGCGCTCGCGGTCTGCGGAGTGTCGTACGCGCTGTTGTTGCTGCCCCGGTTGTCCCCGGTCGGACCGGTTCTGGCCGGGGCGTCGTTCGTCGGAGTGTCGGCCTGGGCCACCGTCGACATCGTGGGGTTCTACGAGACGATGCCGCGCCGGCTGCTCGGCACGGATTTCGTCCTCACGGCGCCGGCCGAAGGGCTCGCCGTGGTGCTGGCCGTCCCGTTGTTGGCCACCGTGTTCAGCCCACGTCGTTGGCGGGGTGAGCGGATGGTGGCGCTGTACGCCGGCGGGCCACCGCCGCAGGACGTGACGCGGACCGCCCCGCTGCCCGGCCCCGGCGGATACGGCAACCCGAGCGGATACGGCAGCAACCCGGCCGGCGGATACGGCGGCAGCGCCGGACCGCCGGCGTGGTCGGCCCAGCCACCGACCGGCGATCCGGCTCGGACCATCGCTTTCCCGGCCGCCGCCAACCCGCCGCTGCGGCCAGCCCGATCGGCGACGGGTGCCGAACCCGACTCGGAGCACGACACGATGCGGCTGACCCCGCCGGGGCACCGGCGGGACGATCCGACCGTCGTGCTGCCGCAGGCGTCGGCGTTCGCACCGCCCCGACCGGCGGTCACCGGCGGCGACCCGGACGAGACCACCCGGATCAACCAGCCGACCACCACCGACCCGGACGAGACCACCCGGATCAACCAGCCGACCACCACCGACCCCGACGAGACCACCCGGATCGTCCGGACGACGGACGGCGCGGACGGCGGCGACGAGACCACGACGGTGCTGCCGGCCCGTCCCGACGACGCGGGGAAGTCCCCGAGCTGAGGCCGGCTCCGGAAGCCTCAGGTCAGGTCAGGGGGTCAGCAACTGGCGCGCCATCACGATCCGCTGCACCTGGTTCGTGCCCTCGTAGATCTGAGTGATCTTGGCGTCCCGCATCATCCGCTCGACCGGGTAGTCCCGGGTGTAGCCGTACCCGCCGAGCAGTTGCACCGCGTCGGTCGTGATCTCCATGGCCGCGTCTGAGGCGAAACACTTCGCCGCCGCCCCGAAGAAGGTCAGGTCTGCGTCGGCGCGCTCCGACCGGGCGGCGGCGACGTAGGTGATCTGCCGGGCCGCTTCCAGCTTCATGCCCATCTCCGCGATCATGAACTGGACGCCCTGGAAGTCGGCGATCGGCTTGCCGAACTGCTGGCGCTCCCGCACGTACCCGCGGGCGAAGTCGAGCGCACCCTGCGCGATGCCGACGGCCTGGGCGGCGATCGTCACCCGGGTATGGTCCAGGGTGCGCATCGCGGTGGCGAACCCGGTGCCCGGTTCGCCGATCATCCGGTCCGCCGGGATCCGGACGTTGTCCAGGTAGACCTCGCAGGTCGGTGACCCCTTGATACCGAGTTTCTTCTCCGGTGCGCCGAAGCTCACCCCGCGGTCGGACTTCTCCACAACGAAAGCGGAGATCCCCCGTGACCGGGCACCCGGCTCGGTGACCGCGAAGACGGTGTAGTACTCCGAGACACCGGCGTTGGTGATCCACCGCTTCACCCCGTTGAGCACCCAGTGGTCGCCGTCGCGGACCGCGCGGGTGGTCATCGACGCAGCGTCGCTGCCCGCCTCCGGCTCGGACAGGCAGTACGAGAACATCGCCGCGCCCAACGCCACCGGTCGCAGGTAGCGCTCCTTCAACTGCTCCGAGCCGGCCAGCAGCAGCGGCATCGTGCCGAGCTTGTTGACCGCCGGGATCAACGACGAGGACGCGCAGGCCCGCGCCACTTCCTCGATGACGATCGCGGTGGCGAGGGCGTCAGCGCCCGCCCCGCCGTACTGCTCCGGAACGTGCGGGGCATGGAAATCCGCTGCCCGCAGCGCGTCGTAGGAAGCGGTGGGAAACTGTGCGGTCTCGTCGGCTTCAGCGGCGTTGGGGGCGACCTTCGCGTCGCACACCTCCCGGACCGCTTCCCGGATCGCTGTGTGCTCCTCTGGTAACTGATAGACATCGAACGCCGGCCCGGACGTCATCACGCCCTCCCTCGCCTGGAGTGTTCCCTCGATATCCTGCTCGAGTGTGAGGATACCGGTGAGTAACGCCGATGCCGGTCGCCCCCGCCCAGCCGTACGGACTATCGTCTGCCGGGCAGCCGACCGGAACCCCTCGGCCGAGTCGGCACCCACGAAGCGGTACGCCGCGAACGTCAAAACCACGATGATTGGTGTCGAGCCCCCGGCACCGGGCCACCGAGTGCGACGCGACCACAGCGCCGCCAGCGCGAGCGGAGAACAAGGCGTGACCATCCCGTACCCGAACATCCAGCCCGTTCCGGCCATCGCGGCGGTGGCCCCGCCGTCGGGTGCCCCCCGCCCGCGGCTGACCTTCCTCGGCACCGGTTACCTCGGCGCGACGTACGCCATCTGTTTCGCCGAGCTCGGCTACGAGGTGATCGGCTACGACGTCGACGCCGACAAGATCGCGAAGCTGTCCGCAGGTGAAGTGCCGTTCCACGAGCCGGGCCTGGACGAGCTGCTCAAGCGGAGCCTGGCCGCCGGACGGCTGCGGTTCACCACCGACATGGCGGCGACGGCCGAGTTCGGTGACGTGCACTTCATCTGTGTGGGTACCCCGCAGCGGGCCGACGCGATGGGCGCCGACCTGTCGTACGTCGAGGCGGCGGTGACCGGTCTGGCCCAGCACCTGTCCCGTAAGGCGTTGATCGTCGGCAAGTCGACGGTGCCGGTCGGCACCGCGGAGTGGATCGAGCAGCTGGTCGGCAAGCACGCCCAGGGCGACCTGGGCGTCGAGGTCGCGTGGAGTCCGGAGTTCCTGCAGGAGGGTTTCGCCGTCGAGGACGTGCTGCGGCCGAACCGGATCGTGGTCGGGGTACGCAGCGAGTGGGCCAACGGCATGCTGTACGCCGCGCACAAGGGGGTGTTCGACCTGGCTGCCACCGAGGACCGGGAGGTGCCGTTGGTGGTGACCGACTTCGCGACCGCCGAGCTGGTGAAGGTCGCGGCGAACGCGTTCCTGGCCACGAAGATCTCGTTCATCAACGCGATGGCCGAGGTGTGCGAGGTGGCCGGCGGCGACGTCACCCAGCTGGCCCGGGCGATCGGCTACGACCCGCGGATCGGCAACCGGTTCCTGCAGGCCGGGGTCGGGTTCGGCGGTGGCTGTCTACCCAAGGACATCCGGGCGTTCCAGGCCAGGGCGCAGGAGCTCGGCGCGGGTGAGGCGTTGCGGTTCCTGCACGAGGTGGATCTGATCAACCAGCGGCGGCGGTCCCGGGTGGTGCAGCTCGCGGCCGAGCTGCTGGACCGTCGGTCCGGGCCGGCCGGGCCGGATCTGTCCGGCACGACGGTGGCGGTGCTGGGGGCGACGTTCAAACCCAACTCCGACGACGTACGGGACGCGCCGTCGCTCGCGGTGGCGGCGATGCTCGCCAAGACCGGCGCGCAGGTGCGGGTCTTTGACCCCGAGGGTACGGAGAACGCCCGCCGTGCGCAGCCGGACCTGGCCTACGTACCGTCGATGGTCGACGCGGTCCGCGACGCCGACCTGGTCTGCGTCCTGACCGAGTGGGCCGATTTCCGTAACGCCGACCCGGTGTCGTTGGGTGAGCTGGTCGCCGGACGGCGGGTGATCGACGGCCGGAACTGCCTCGACTCGACGTTGTGGACCGGCGCCGGCTGGCAGTACCGGGGCATGGGCCGCCCCTGAGCCCGGCACCGCCCGCGCCGAACCGGCCGGGGGGGGGGGGGGGGGGGGGGGGGGGGGGGGGGGGGGGGGGGGGGGGGGGGGAGGGGGGGAGGGGGGGGGAGGGGGACACCACCGAGCCAAAACACCACAACGAAAAGACGAGTTGTTCTGTGCCCCCCACCACCCCCACGACCGGTTTTTCTCCGATCTCCACGCCGCCTAGGGCTGTTCAACAGTTGCTTGGTTTAGGCATGCTTCGTAGGAAGTGGTCCACAGTGTGGTCCGGGCGTGGAGGAGGGTGCCATGAGTACGCCGTACCGCTGCGCCTCGTGCGGGCGGACCGTGCCGGCGGCGGCGACCTGCCCGCGGTGCGGTGCCGAGCAGCCGCAGTTCGCTGAGGACCTGGCCCGTATCGAGCGGTCCATCGCCGAAATGAAGGCCCGCGAGCTCTCGCTGGCCAAAGAGCAGAAGCAGACGGCCAGCGACCTGCAGGCGGCGATCTTCCAGCGGGACATCCTGTCCACCGGCGGTGCCGCCGGTCGGCGTGGCCCGGGGCCCCGGGTCTCGGTCCGCCGCCGGGCCGGGCGTCGACCGCCGACCGCCGACCAGGGCACCGCCCCGCCGAGGTTCCCCCGGCAGAGCCCCAACCTGGCCGCCGACGACGTGCCGCTGACCGGGCCGCCACCGGGCTCGGAACCGCCCGGCTCCGGCCCGGCCGGCTACCCGCCGGCCGCCGCCGGCGACGATCCGACCCAGGTCCTGTCGTCGGACGGCACCCGACCGGAGGCGTCCGCCCAGTCCATCCAGAACGTCCTGCTCGGCCTCGGCGCGCTGATGGCGGTGGTGGTGTTCGCCGCCGTCGCCAACAGCGCGTTGCCCGATGTCACCCGGTTGAGCGTGCTGTTCGCCGGCACGCTGCTGCTGCTCGCGGCACCGCCCGCAGTCGCCGCCCGCGGGCTCACCTCCACCGCGGAGACGATCGCCGCCGTGGCGCTGGTCCTCGTCCCGATCGACGGCTACGCGATCTGGGCGACCGACGCCGTCCGGGCCGGGCCGGTCAGCCCGTCGGCGTTCGCCGGCCTCACCTTCGCCGTCACCGCGCTGGTCGCCGCCGGTTACGCCGCCACCACCGGGCTACGCCTGCCCCGGTACGGCATGGTGCTCGCGATCCAGCCGGTGGTGCCGCTGCTCGGTCAGGACGTGATCCGGGGGCCTGCCGGGTGGGCGTCGGCCCTCGCCGTGGTCGCCGTGCTCGATCTGCTGCTGGTACGGCTACTGAGCGGCCCCGGGCAGCTCGGCGGCGGCTGGCGGTTCGGGTCGCCGACGGCGCCTCGACCCCGGCCGGACGCGCCGGCCGGGTCGGACAGCGGCAACCAGCCCGTCGACCGGTCCGGCGGGCCCGCCGGGTCAGCCGGGCTGGCACCGACCGGCACCGGCTCCGACCGGCCGGAGAACGCGCCGGAGGAGGCCGACGCCGTCGTCGAGGGTGAGCCTCCCGGTGGCGGCAACGGTGGTCGAGGGCCGGGCTGGCTGCCGCCGGCACCCACCGCGGCCGTCCTCTGGCTACGCGACCTGATCTGGACCCTGCACGGGCTCGCCGTCACAGCCGCCCTGCTGTTCGCCGTGGTGGCGGTACTGCGCGCCGACACGGTGCCCGACGCGCTGGTCGCAGCGGCGGTGCTGCTGATCGCCGCCGGGATCGGGCTCGCCGGTGGATTCACCCTGGGCCACCCGCCACTGCCGGACCTGGCCGCCGGCGTGTTCGCCCTGGCGGTCATCGGCGCGGCCAGCCGGGTCGCGGCGGTCGCCCTGCCCGGTCCGGCGCTGCTGCTGATCGCCGCCGTGGTCGCCGTCGCCGGAATCGGCGTACGGGCCCTGCCGGAGCAGGTCCGCCGTGGCCCGCAGCTCGCGGCGGCGGCCGCGTTGACCGTGCTCGGCGTACTGGTCGCCGGTGGCGCGCTGCGAGCGGCGCTGGCACCGGTCCGCGCCGCGTTGCCCGCATGGCAGGCCGACCTGGCCGGCTACCAGCAGAGCCTGGTCGACTACGCCGGGCCCGCCGACTGGCAGCTCGCCCTGGCCGCGCTGTTGATCACCATCGCGGCGGCGGTCGCCATGCCGGTCGAATGGCGCCGCGAGGCGACCGTCGTCGGCGTGACGTTGACCGCGCTGGCCGTACCGGCGTCCTTCGCACTGCCCTGGTACGCCGCACCGTGGCTGCCGGTGCTCACCGCCGTCGCGGTGGCCGGCACAGGTTTCCTCACCGACACCACCCGGGCCGCCCGGGTGCACGTGATCTGCGCGGCGGTGCTCGGCACCGCCGGTGCGGGCGCGGCGCTGGCCCGCCCCGGCTCCACCGCCGCCGCTCTGCTGGTGCTGGCCGCCGCCGGCGTACTGATCGCGGTGGCCGGGACCCTGCCGGAGGTACGTCGCCGGCCCGCCGGGGACGCGGTCGGCGGTTGGGCAGCCGGCGGTGCAGCATTCGCCCTGCCCGGTGGGGTGGCGGCGTTCGTCGCCGCTCTGGTACCGCCGCCGGGGCCGACCGCGCTGACCGTCCAGGAGACGACCGCCCCGATCCTGGCCGCCGGTTTCCTCGCGGTCTGCGGCACACTCGGCTACTCGGCGCTGGCGCAGGTGGCCGAACGGCAGATCCCCCGGCCGTTGACCATCGGCACCGGGCTCGGGGCGCTCGCGGTCACCGCTGCGACGTTCGGCTCCCCCGGCGCGACCGTCGCCGACGTGTGGGTCGCCGTCGGGCTGCTGGTCGCCGCAGGGCTGCTGCTCATGGCACCGTCGATCGACGCCGGGCGGCGGGCGGACCGGCTGCTCGACGGCCCCGACTACGCCGCAGCGGCCGCCACCGCCGCGCTGGTCGGCACCCTGGCCAGGGTCAGCGCGATCGTGGTACCCGGCACCGAACTGGTGGCCAGCGCGGCGCTGACCCTGCTGGTGGCGGTCGCCGTACGCGCCCTGCCCGAGCACTGGCGGCGCGGACCGGTCCTGGGCACCGCAGTCAGCGGTGGAGTCATCGCCGTCCTCGCCGGCTACACCGCGGTCGCCGGCGGCGTCCAGGCACTGGCCACCCCGGGCCAACTCTGGCAGGCGGACCTGACCGCCTGGTCCACCGAGGTCGCCGCCAACTCGTGGCAGGTGCCGCTGGCCCTGGTACTGCTCGCGCTGGCCGCCGCCGTCGCGCTGCCCCGACCCTGGTCGTTCCACGCCGCCGGCGTGCTGGTCGCGCTCGCCACCGTCGGCACCCCGGCGGCGCTCGGCCTGCCCTGGTGGTCGCCGATCGTGGTCGGATGCCTGGTCGCGATCGGGTACGGGATCGTCTCGGTGGCCGCCGACGATCCACAGGCAGCCACCGCCCGGGCCGGCGTCGCCGTGGCGGTCGCCCTGTACGCCATCGGCGCCAGCCTGGTCCGTCCGTGGACCACCGCCGCCGCGCTCGGTGTCGTGGTGCTGACCTGCGTGGTGGTGGCGGTACTCGCCCGAGTCGTCGCCACCGTGACGCTGGCCGACCAGTCCGCTCCGGCCGACCAGGCTGGTCAAACTGACCAGGATGATCAGGCAGGTACCGGGCAGCTCGTCCCCGACCGGGAGTCGATGCCGGCGCACCTGGCGAAGATCGGTGGCGCAGCGACCGGGGCCGCGCTGCTGGCGATGCCCGGGGCGGTCGCCGCGCTGGCCGCCGCGCTCGGCTGGACCACGGAGATCGTGCTGACCGGGGCGTTGGCCGCCTCGGCGCTCGGCGTCGCCGTGCTGGCCATGGTCCGCCGCCAGGTGCCGCACTACCTGCCGTACGCCACCGTCGGGTTGGCCGGCGGCGCGACGGTCACCGCCCTCGCGTCGCTCCCGACCGACCTGCCGACCGGCATGTACGCCGCCGGGGCCGCACTGCTCGGCGTACTCGCCGAACTGCTGCGGGCCGCCACCCCACCGCCGGTGGACCTGTCCCGGCCGAGTCGCCGATGGTCCGGGCTCGGCGGCCGGTGGAGCCAGCCGGGGCCGCTGGAGATCGGCCGGGAGTGGGCGATCAGCCCGGTCAAGGGTGCGCTGGCAGCCGCCGCGCTGCCCACCGCGTTGGCCGTCGCGGCGGTGGCACCGACGCTGACCGCCGCGCTGGTCGAGCCGTACCGCACGCTGACCGCGATCTGGCAGGGACCACCGGCCGGGCTGCTCGATCCGCCGGCCGCCGCCGTGGACCCGACCAACGTGCTCGCCGCGCTGCTGCTCACCGTCGCGGCGGCGCTGGCCGCGACCGGGTTCAACACCGGCGGGCCGGGCCAGGCGGTTCCGGTGGTGCTGCCCGGCGTGGCGATCACCCTGCTGATCACCCCGATGTCGTTCGGCGTCGGCTGGCCGGCGGGCACCATGGCGGCGCTGCTGGTCTTCGCGGTCGCCATGGTCGGACTGGCGCTGACCGAACCGCCGCCGGACACCGAACGGCACCGGCCGCTGCGCATCGCCCGCCGGCTGCTGTTCCTGATCGGCCTCGCCGCCGGTGGCGCCGGGCTTGCCGGCGCGCTGGCCAACGATCAACTGACCGTCTTCACGCTGGGCAGCTCGGTGTGCGTCGGAGCGGTGGCCGCGTACGCCGGACGCAGCCAGCCGGCTCGGATCCTCGGCTGGCTGTTCGCCTCGGTGATGGCGCAGATGTTCGTACTGACCGTGGGCCTTGTCGCCGGCCTCCCGCCGAGCTGGTCGGCGTTCGGCGTACTCGCCGTCGGTGCCGGCCTGCTGCTGTCCGCGACCCGGCTGCCCCGGCTCAGCCACCCCGAGGCGGTACGCGAGGCGGCGGTGGTCGAGTGGAGCAGCTACGCGGCCGCACTGCTCGCGCTGGCCCTGGCGTACGACTCGGCCGCGCATCTGGCCGGGCTGCTGGCCGCCTGGGGCGCGGTGCTCGGTGTGACGGCCACCCGGCCGGGCCGACGCGCGATGGAGCGTCGGGTCCTGTTCTGGCTGGCGGTCGGCTGTGAGATCACCGCCTGGTGGATGCTGATGCGGATCACCGACGTGGCGCTCACCGAGGCGTACACCTTGCCGTTCGCCGTCCTCGCCCTGCTGGTCGGGGTCCTGGAACTGCGGCACCGGCCGGACCTGAGCAGTTGGACGGCGTACGGGCCGGCACTGGCCGCGGCGTTCCTGCCCACCCTGGTGCTGGTGATCAGCTCCGGGGAGAACAGTTTCCGGCAGGTCCTGTTGCTGCTCGGTGCGGTCGGCACCCTGCTGGTCGGGGCGATGAGTCAGCAGCAGGCTCCGGTGGTGGTCGGTACGGTGGTCAGCGCGGTGACCGCGTTGCACGCGTTGACCTTCTTCGGGCCGTGGCTGGTGCTGATCCCGGTCGGTCTGGTGCTGCTGGCGCTCGGGGCCAGCAGCGAGTGGCGCCGGCAGACCCAGGAACGGGTGCGGGGCGCGCTGCGCGGCATGCGCTGAGGCCGCTCGGGGAGACCCGGCTGGACGGCTCCGGCCGCTGCGGCCGGCCGGGCAGATTCGGCCGGGGTTAGGCGGTACCGCCGTGTGACGCCTGCAGCGCGGCGTCCTTCGTGGCGACCAGCTCGACCAGCTCCTGCTGGTAGGCGAGCATCCGGGCGCGCAGCCCTGGGTCGGTGGCGGCGAGGATCCGCACCGCCAGCAGGCCGGCGTTGCGGGCACCACCGATCGACACCGTGGCCACCGGCACGCCCGCCGGCATCTGCACGATCGACAGCAGCGAGTCCATCCCGTCCAGATGTTTCAACGGCACCGGCACCCCGATCACCGGCAGCGGGGTCGCCGAGGCGACCATGCCCGGCAGGTGGGCCGCGCCGCCTGCCCCGGCGATGATCACCTGGATGCCCCGGTCGGCGGCGTTGCCGGCGTAGTCGAGCATGCCGTGCGGGGTGCGGTGCGCCGAGATCACCCGTACCTCGTGCTCGACGTCGAACTCGGCGAGGGACTCGGCGGCGGCCCGCATCGTCGGCCAGTCCGAGTCGCTGCCCATGATGACGCCGATCATCGCCCCTCCTGCAGCCAGCGGGCGGCCCGGGCGGCCCGGTTTCGGACGTCGGTCAGATCCTCGCCGAGCACCGTCACGTGGCCGATCTTGCGGCCCGGCCGGACCTGTTTGCCGTACAGGTGGACCTTCGCGCCGGGGTCGGTCGCGAACAGGTGGTGCAGCCGTTCGTCGATGCCCATCCCGCCGTCCGCGCCGCCCAGCACGTTCGCCATCACCACCGCCGGGGCGGTCAGCCCGGTGTCACCCATCGGATAGTCCAGTACCGCCCGCAGATGCTGCTCGAACTGGGAGGTACGCGCGCCCTCGATCGTCCAGTGCCCGGAATTGTGCGGCCGCATCGCCAGCTCGTTGACCACCAGGCCACCGCCACCGGTCACCTCGAACAGCTCCACCGCCAGCAGCCCGACCACGTCGAGCGCGCTGGCCAGGTCGATAGCCAGCTGCTGGGCCGCCAGGGCGAGCGGCTGCGGCAGGGCCGGTGCGGGCGCCAGCACCTCGACGCAGATGCCGTCCCGTTGCACGGTCTCCACCACCGGGTAGACCGCCAGCTGACCGAACGGGGAGCGGGCCACCTGCACCGCCAGCTCGCGGACCAGCTTCACCCGCTCCTCGGCGATCAGCTCCACCGCCGGGTCGGCTGACGGGTCGGCCGGGTCGAGACCGGCGGTGACCAGCTCGTCCGGCGTGTCCAGCAGCCACACCCCGCGGCCGTCGTAGCCGCCACGCGCGGTCTTGACCACCACCGGCCAGCCGGCCTCGGCACCGAACGCGGCCAGCTCGTCTACCGAGCCGATCCGTCGCCAACGGGGCACCGGGGCACCCAGCTCGGTCAGCCGCTGCCGCATCACCGCCTTGTCCTGGGCGCAGCGCAGCGCGTCGGCCCCCGGGTGCAGGCGCACCCCGTCGGCAACCAGCGCCCGGATGTGCTCGCCCGGCACGTGCTCGTGGTCGAAGGTGACCACGTCACAGCCCTTGGCGAAGGTACGCAGCGCGGCGAGGTCGGTGTGCTCGCCGTACTGCACGTCGGCGGCGACCAGGGCGGCGCCGTCCTCCGGTGTACGGGCCAGCACGCGCAACGACTGGCCGAGCGCGATCGCGGCCTGGTGGGTCATCCGGGCGAGCTGCCCACCACCCACCATGCCGACGACGGGCAGTCCGGTACGGGTATCCATGGCGGCGACAGCCTAACCCAGCTGCGCGACCAGGTCCGCGACGGAGGTGACCGGCCGGTCGCAGACGAAGCCCCGGCAGACGTACGCGGTCGACGCCCCGCCGATCATCGGCCGGTCCGCCAGCAGCGGTACGCCGGCCTGGTCGGGGCGGCCGGCCACCACCACCGCACCGGGGGGCGCGTGCCGTCGCGCCGCCCGCAGCAGCGGGTCACCGGTCGGGTCCTCGGTGACCACGGCGATCTCGTACGGACCGGAGAGCAACGCCTCGCCGACGGCGGCGGCGTAGCCGGTGAACCGGGCGTGTCGGACGACGACCGGCGCGACGGTGGCCAGCGCGGCCTCGGCGGCGTCCCGGTACTGCGGGGCGCCGCGCAGCGCCGCGTACCAGGTGAGCGCGGCGGCGGTGGCCGAAAGCCCGGACGCGGTGGCGTTGTCGGTCGGATCCGCCGGCCTGGCGACCAGCTGTTCGGCGTCGTCGGCGGTGTCGTAGAAGCCGCCGTTGTCGGCGGCGAACCGGGCCAGCGCGACGTCCAGCAGCTCACCGGCGAGGTCCAGCCATCGGTGTTCCCCAGTTAGCTGGTGCAGCGCGCAGAACGCCTCGGCGAGGCAGCCGTAGTCTTCCAGCACCCCGTCGGGCGCGCCGACCAGACCCTCCCGGGAGACCCGGCGCAGCCGCCCGCCGACCAGGTGGGTACGGGCCAGATGCGCACCGGTCGCAACCGCCAACTCGGCGGCCAGCTCGACGTCGCCGTCGGTGCCGGCTGCGGCACCGGTCAGATCGTCGGCACCGGTCCCGTCGGCACCGGTCAGGGCATCTGCGGCGGTGGCGAACTCGACCAACGCGGTGACCGCCAGGCCGTTCCAGGCGGTCACCACCTTGTCGTCGCGGGCCGGCTGCGGCCGGGCCGACCGGGCCCGACGCAGCGCCGCCCGGACGCGGTCCAACTGCTGCGGCGGTGTGTCGTCGACGTCGCGGGCCAGCCGCAGCACGCTGGTGCCGTGTTCGAAGCTGCCGTCGCCGGTCACCCCGTACAGGTCGGCCGCCCACCGGCCGTCGGCCTCGCCGAGGACCTCGATCAGCTGCTGCGGGGTCCACACGTAGCTGGCGCCTTCGACCCCGCCGGTGTCGGCGTCCAACGCGGAGGCGAATCCACCGCCGGGTACGGCGAGTGCCTCGGCGAGGAAACGGACGGTCTCCCGGGCGATCCGGCCGGCCATCCGGTCGCCGGTGAGCCGCCACAGCAGCGTGTAGACCCGCAGCAGCAGCGCGTTGTCGTAGAGCATCTTCTCGAAGTGCGGCACGGTCCAGGTGCTGTCCACCGCGTACCGGGCGAAGCCGCCGGCGAGCTGGTCGTAGATGCCGCCCCGGGCCATCGCCTCGCAGGTGTGCTGGACGATCTCCAGGCTGTCGGCGGCACCGGTGCGTTGATGATGCCGCAGCAGGAAGAGCAGGCTGAGATGCGGGGGGAACTTCGGTGCCCCGCCGAACCCGCCGTGCGTCGGGTCGTACTCCTTGCCCAGCGTCGCCGCAGCGGCGTCGAGCAGGTCGGCGGTCAACGGCGTGGTCGCCCCGCCGACCGCCTGCGCGCCGCCGACCGCCTCGGCTACCGCGGCCCCCTGGCGCAGCACGGCGTCGCGCTGGTCGCGCCAGGCGGCGCCGACCGAGTGGAGCAGCCGGACGAAGTTCGCCTGCGGGAAGTAGGTCCCGCAAAAGAACGGGGTGCCGTCGGCGGTGGCGAACACGGTCATCGGCCAGCCGCCCTGACCGGTCATCGCCTGGGTCGCGGCCAGGTAGACCGCGTCCACGTCGGGGCGTTCCTCCCGGTCCACTTTGATCGCGACGAAACTGTCGTTGATCAGCTGCCCGACCGCGTCGTCCTCGAACGACTCGTGCGCCATCACGTGGCACCAGTGGCAGGCCGCATACCCGACCGAGATCAGCACCGGCACGTCCCGGCGGCGGGCCTCATCGAACGCCTCCGGGCACCACGGCCACCAGTCGACCGGGTTGTCGGCATGCTGCTGCAGGTACGGGCTGGTCGCCTCGCCGAGCCGGTTCACGCTGGTCGCTCCTCGGGGTCGTGGCACGACCCCGACGGTGTGGGGTCGCACGTTCCGACCATAGCCAGTCGGTGGGCGGCTCACCGCCGGGTCGAAACCGGAACGTCCGGGTATCGCAGCGCGGTGAGGCCCGCCTCGGCGGCGGCCTGCACGTTCTCCGGCCGATCATCGACGAAGGTGACCCGGTCGGCAGGCGCGCCGAGCCGGTGCAGCAGCGCCGCGAAGATCGCCGGATCGGGTTTGGTCAACGCCAGCCGGCAGCTGAACAGCCGGTGGTGGAACACCGCCGCCCAGTCGGCCGAGTCGATCGCCGTGGCGATGGACTCGGGGGCGTTGGACAGCAGCGCCAAGCCGTGTCCGTCGGCGGCAAGGCCGGTGACGAGTTCGACGGTACGCGGATTCAGCTGCGACCAGCTGGCGATGTCGGCCCGGTCCAGTTCGGCCACCAGCGGATCGTCGGCGGACAGCGGCCGACCGACCACGTGGCTCCAGTAGCGCTCGGCCGGCCAGCCGGCGTCGTAGGCGTCCCGGTGCCGCCAGTACCCCTCGTCGAAGGTGGCCTGCGGCAGCCCGGCCAGCTCGGCCATGGCGGCTACCGCGCCCGGCGGCTGCGGCAGCGAGATGACCTGGCCGTAGTCGAAGACCAACCAGTCCCGGACGGCACCGCTGGGCCCGCCGGTCACGACGCACCGTCCGCGCGCAGCGGGTAGATCTGGGCCTGCGCGGAGTCCGCCAGGGACCGGAGCACCGCGAGCACCTTGTCGGCGGGCATCGGCTTGAAGAAGTGGTAGCCCTGCGCGGCGGCGCAGCCGAGGGCGGCCAGGGTGGCCCGCTGGTCGGCAGTCTCCACGCCCTCGGCGACCACCCGCAGGCCCATCTCCCGGCCCAGCCGGACGGTGTGCCGCACGATGGCGGCATCGCGTGGCGAGTCGGCCATCCGGACCACGAAGGACCGGTCGACCTTCAGCTCGTCGACGGTGACCCGGGTCAGGAAGGCCAGCGAGGAGAACCCGGTGCCGAAGTCGTCGACGGCGAGCTGGACGCCCATCTCCCGGAGGCTGGCCAGCACCTCGTCGATGATCTCCAGCTCGCTCATCACCACCGTCTCGGTGATCTCCAGCACCAACCGGTGGGCCGGGACCTGGTGGCGGCGCAGCAGCTCGCCGATCTCGGCTGGCAGCTGCGGGTCGAGCAGGCTCCGGGCCGAGATGTTGACCGAGATCGGTACGTCGATGCCGTGTGCCGCCCACTCGGCGGCGGCCGACAACGCCCGGTCGACGACGTACCGGGTGAACGGGGCGAGCAGTTCACTGCCCTCGACCGCTCTGACGAAGTGGACCGGGGTGAGCCGGCCGCGCCGCGGATGCCGCCACCGGATCAGCGCCTCCACCCCGGTCGGCCCGCCGGTGGCGAGGTCGACCGCCGGTTGCAGGGCCAGTTCGAGCTGGTCGTCGACGTCCAGCGCGGCGCGCAGTTCGGCCAGCAGCGCAAGCTGATCAGTGTTGGCGGCGTCCTTCGCGCTGTCGTAGCCGGCGACGCTGCCGCCGATCGCCTTCGCATGGCTCATCGCGATGTTCGCCCGACGAAGCAGTTCATTCATGTCGGCGGTGCCGGCACCGGCGACCACTACGCCGAGTGCGCCTTCGACCGACATCCGCACACCGGCGACCTCGGTCGGCTCGGCCAGCATCGCGGTGATCTCGCGGGCCCGGCGCATCGCCACCGCGGTCGGCGAGGTCCGCTCGACGCAGCCGGCGGCAGCCGGGCTCAGCGACGTCAGGAGCAGGGCGAACTCGTCGTTGCCGAGCCGGCCGAGCAGCTCGCCGGGGCGGAGCCGGTCACTGAGCCGCCGGGCGGCGGACTGCAGCAGTTCGTCACCGGCGGCGTTACCCAGGGTGTCGTTGACCTCTTTGAAGCCCTTGATGTCGAGCAGCAGCAGAGCGACCGGATGGTCGTGCTCCAGCCGGTGCAGGGCGACGTCGCCCTTGGTGAGCAGCGCCGCCCGGTTGAGCAGCTCGGTCACCGGGTCGTGCATCGACCGGTGCATGGTCCGGTCGGTGAGGTGGCGCAGTGCCCGGTCGGTGGCAGCGTCGTGCAGGGCCGCGGCGAGCGCGTCACCGAAGGCCGAGAGCGCGTTGCGGTCCCGGGACCTCGGCATGGTGCTGGCCGGCAGGTGGATCCGCAGCTCACCGACGCCGGTCCGGCCGACCGTGAGCGGGTGGACGAGCATCTGGTCGGCTGCGTCGTCCGCAGCATCGTCCGCGAGGTCCTCAGCCGCCGCCACGGGGTCGACGGGGTCGGCCGGCGGCTCCGACCGGCGCAACCCGCCGTCGGCGTCGCCGACGTAGCGCCACAGCCTGCCGTCGACCTGCCGCACGTCGATCTCGACGCGTTCGGCGCCGAACAGGGTGAGCCCGCCAGCGACCCCCGCACCGACGACCGCCGGCTCGTCGAGCTGGTTGAGCGCCCGGGTCGCCCGGGCGAACTCCTGCCAGGCCCGACGTTCGTCCTCGACCCGCAGCCGGTGTCCGTAGGTCTGCTGCAGCAGCCACAGCACCGGGGGCAGCAGCAGCAGCCAACGCGGATCGTGGCCGAGCATCCCGACCGTGGCCAGCCCGACCAGGACGTTGCCGACGAACATCAGCAGCTTGTTGCGCAGCGCGTGCAGCAGGGTGGCGACGAACGGCCGGCCGTGCCGCAGCGACAGGGCGACCGTGGCCAGGGCGGCGGTGATCAGCAGATAGACCAGCCCGCCGAGGAGCATGGCGGCGGCGAGCAGCGGGGTGAGCTGCTGGGCGTACGGGTCGGCAACCGCCCGGGCGGCGACGCCGGCCGCCGCGACGGCGACGGTCAGCGACGCGGTGACCCGGAGAATCTCCGGCACCGTACGGGGCTCGGAGAAGATCGACAGTAGGGTCCAGGCGATGCCCACGCCGACGGCGGCGGCGGCGGGCAGCCAGCCGACCGGCAGGATGTAGAGGCCGACGATGAGGGCGGCCTCGCCCCAGGTGAAGCTGACCGTGCCGGTGCCGATGCGGAACCGCAGTCGGGCGAGTTGCGCGACGCCGAGCAGTGCCGCGACGATCGCGAAACCGGCCGGGGCCGGGAGAGCCGACGCCTGCCGAGCCGGCCCGGTGAGCAGCCCGATGGCGATGGTGGCGACGGCGGCCACCAGGACGGCGACGGTGAAGACGGGCAGCCGCCACTGGCCCCCGCCGTCAGGGGCTCCGGTCGCCGCTTCGTGCGCGGTCGCAGCCGGTTCCGGCCGCGCCGACGTCACGGGTCACTCCCGGTGACCGCCGAGCCGTGGACCGGTGCCCGGCGGGGGCGGCCGACCATGGTGAGTATCCCTCGCGTCCGTTCCGTACGACCAGGGACGACAGCTGTGCGATCCATGGTCGCCCCTTTCCGCGCGCGGTCGGAGGAACTGAAGGTCCCCGGCGGAAGGCTAAGCCAAAGCCGATTCCGGCAACAGGGGCCACTGGGCCGGTTTACCGGCGGGAGCCCACTGGAGGGGAGAAAAGTCCCTGGTGAGAGCGCATGTAAGCGGTTACAAAGGGGATCCTGGACGCGAGTCGCCTTCTGTCGGATCAAGGACATTGCGTTCGCCCGGCGCCGCCCCGCCGCCCGGCGCCGCGTCGTCGAACCGCTCGGGCAGCCGACGCAGCCGGGCGTTCATGTTCCGGATCAGCAACACCGTCGCGGCGGCGAGCAGCAGGAGCAGGAACAGCCCCATCGGCCCGGCCAGACCACCGCTGCGGGTGTCCCCGAAGTTGTTCACCGCCAGGACATGGACAGCACTCAGCACGATCGGACCCCTCTGCGTCGCCGACGTCGACTACACGGTACGCCCGGCGCATCAGGATCGGCCGAGCCCCTCACGAATCCCGGCAAAAAGGTCGGATTCCGGCTTCGGACTCTCGACGAACGACCGGACCAACTCGAAATCCTCGGTCGGCCAGGCCTGCCGCTGCACCTCCATCGGCACCTGGAACCAGAAGCCGTCCGGATCGACCTGAGTGGCGTGCGCGCGCAGCGCGTCGTCGCGGACCGGGAAGTAGTCGGCGCAGTCGACCCGGGTGGTGATCCGGTCGCCCTTGTCCGGACGATCCTCCCACCGGTCCATCCACTCCTGGTACGGCGACTCCCGACCGATCGCGAGCATCCCCTCGTGCAGCGCGAGAATCCGCGCCCTGGTGAAGCTCATGCAGTAGTACAGCTTCGACGGCTGCCACGGCTCACCACCGACACCCGGGTAGCGGGCCGGGTCACCGGCCGCTTCGAACGCGGCGACGCTCACCCGGTTGCACATGATGTGGTCCGGGTGCGGATAGCCGCCGTCCTCGTCATAGGTCGTCACCACGTGCGGACGAAACTCCCGCATCAACCGCACCAACGGCCCGGCCGCCTCCTCCAGCGGCTCCAGGGCGAAACACCCATCCGGCAGCGGCGGCAGCGGGTCACCCTCGGGCAGACCCGAGTCGACGAAGCCCAGCCAGGCCTGCTCGACGCCGAGGATCGCCCGGGCGGCGTCCATCTCGGCCCGGCGGATCTCGGCAATGTTCTCCCACACGTCCGGCCGGTCGAGTTTCGGGTTCAGCACACTGCCCCGCTCCCCGCCGGTGCAGGTCACCACCAGCACCTGGGCACCTTCCGCGACGTACCGGGCCATCGTCGCGGCACCCTTGCTGGACTCGTCGTCAGGATGGGCGTGCACCGCCATCAGACGCAGTTGCTCAGCCAACGAAAACGCTCCCTCATCCCGTGCCTGACATCCCCTGCCGGCGGCGTCCGGGCCCGGCTGCGACAATGGGCCCGTCGACCATTCTCGCCGACCCCACCGACACGTCCGCCAAGGAGTTCCGTCCCGGGTGACCGACACGTCCGCCACAACCGCACCGACCGCCGCCATGTTCCCACCCGGGCGGTACGGACGACGACGCGCGCCCCGAACGCGCCGGCCGTGGCTCGTCGCGCTGCTCACGGCGGTAGCGGTGCTGGTCGGGACGGCGATCGCCGGCCGGCTCTACACGCTCTACGGCGACCCGCTGCACCAGCCCGAGGTGATCACCTACACCGAGGCCACCGAGGACGGGATCACCATCGACTTCGCCGTCACGGTGCCCCCCGGCGGTGCGACGACCTGCCTGGTCAGGGCCCGGTCGCGGGACGGGGCGGAGGTGGGCCGGTCCGAGGTGACCATCCGGGCCGAACCGGGCGAACGACACGTCCGCACCACGTACCGGCTGGCCACCGAACGAGTCGCGTTCCTGGGCGAGGTGCCACGCTGCCGACCCGCCGGCTGACCAGCCGAGCGTGACCCTCGCCACACCCGCCGAGGCGGGTGGCGACCCGGCGGTCGGCACCCGGGCCGTTGCAACCCCGGCACCTCGGTGCGGATCGCTGGTACGTTGGTAGTTCGACCTCGACCGCCCGCAAGCCCACAAGGAGATCGTCTGTGTCCACGACCGACCGCGAGGCGCCCACCACCTGGCTGTCCCAGGACGCTTACGACCGGCTCCAGGCCGAGCTCAACGAGCTGATCGCCGGACGGACGGCGATGGCCGCCGAGATCAATGCCCGTCGGGAGGAAGGCGACCTGCGGGAGAACGGCGGGTACCATGCTGCCCGCGAGGAGCAGGGCAAGCAGGAGGCCAGGATCCGCTACCTGCAGGAGCTGCTGCGTACCGCCAAGGTCGGCGAGGCACCAGACGCGGACAGCGTCGCGCCCGGCACGGTCGTCACGATCCACTTTGATGACGATCCCGCCGACACCGAGACCTTCCTGCTCGGCTCCCGGGAGATCTCCTCGACGACCGAGCTGACCGTCTACAGCCCGGAGTCCGCGCTCGGTCAGGCCATTCTGGGCAGCCGGCAGGGTCAGACGGTGACCTACACCGCGCCGAGCGGCGCGGACATCAAGGTCACTGTCGACAAGTTCGAGCCCTTCGCCGGCTGAGTTGCGGCCGCCGCAGCGGCAGCGGGTCAGTAACCGAGGATGGGTCAGTCAGCGGCGGCGAACGCCACCTGGTAGCCGCGATCACGGAGCACCTCGACCAGCTCGGTCGAGTGCTCTGGGCCGCGGGTCTCCACCGACAGGCCGACCTGGACCTCACCCAACCGCAGGTGCGGGTTGCGCCGCTGATGATCGACGTCGACCACGTTCGCCCGCTGCTCGGCGATCAGTGCCAGCAGCGCGGCCAGCTCGCCAGGCCGGTCGCCGCACCGTACGGTGAATCGCAGATACCGGCCGGCGGCGGCCAGGCCGTACTCGATCACCCGCAACAGCAGCAACGGGTCGATGTTGCCGCCGGAGAGCACCGCGACCGTCGGGGTGGCCGGCCGCACCGCGCCGGACAACAGCGCTGCCACCGCGGCCGAGCCGGCCGGTTCGACCACCTGCTTGCCCCGCTCCAGCAACATCAGCAGCGCCCGCGACAGGTCCTCCTCGGAGACCGTCACGATCTCGTCGACCAACTTGCTGACGTGCGCGAACGTCAGGTCACCGGGGCGTCCCACGGCGATACCGTCGGCGATCGTACGGTAGTCGGCCAACCGCACCGGGGCACCGGCGGCCAGCGACGGTGGGTACGCGGCCGCGCTGTCCGCCTGCACGCCGATCACCCGTACGTCCGGGCGCAGTGCCTTGACCGCTACCGCGATCCCGGAGATCAACCCGCCGCCACCCACCGAAGTGACGATGGTGGTGACCTCCGGGCACTGCTCCAGGATCTCCAGCGCCACGGTGCCCTGACCGGCGATGACGTCCGGATGGTCGAACGGGTGGATGAGCACCGCACCGGTCCGGTCGGCGAACTCCCGGGCTGCGTCCAGCGCCTCGTCCACGGTGGTGCCGGCGAACTCGACCTCGGCACCGTACCCTCTGGTCGCGGCGACCTTCGGCAGCGGCGCGCCGGTCGGCATGAACACCGTCGCGCCGATGTCCAGCAGTCCGGCGGCGAGTGCCACGCCCTGGGCGTGGTTGCCGGCGCTGGCCGCGACCACCCCGCGCCGCCGCTGCCGCTCAGTCAGCCGGGAGATTCGCAGGTACGCGCCCCGCACCTTGTAGGAGCCGGCCCGCTGCAGGTTCTCGCACTTCAACCAGACCGGCCCGCCGAGCAGGGCGGTCAACGGGCGGGACGGCTCCAGCGGAGTCACCCGTACCACGTCCGCCAGGACGTCCCGGGCGGCGAGGACGGCCGGCAGTCCGACCAGTTCCGTCATATCGGGCTGTCCGCTCTCGGCCACGACGGGGCGTGGCGGGGCCACGATGCCATAATCTCCAGCTGGCCGGCCACGGCGAGCAGCAACAGCTCCGAGCCGGGCGGCCCGACCAGCTGGATCCCGACCGGCAGGCCGTCCGGGCGCAGCCCGGCCGGCGCCACCAACGCGGGCAGTCCGGCCATGTTCCACGGCGCGGCGTACGGGGCGTACCGAACACAGCTCCACATGTTCGCCGCCCACGACCGGCGCGCCCAGCCGGTCGCGGCCGGCGGGGTGCCGGCCAGTGCCGGCGTCAGCAGCACGTCGGCTCGCTGGTCGGTGAAGAACCCGGTCATCCGGTCCCGCCAGGCGGTCCGGTCGGCCTCCCGCACGTACCCGCGCCGTTGTGCCCACCGGCCGAGCGCGACGTGCCGACGGGTCCGTGGCTGCAGGTCCCGGCCACCGGCCCGGCCGGCGGCGGCGTCCTCGGCCGCGGCGGCGAACCAGGTGGACAGTCCCCGCAGTCCCAGCGAGGCCGGATAGTGCAGCTCGGTGCCGCTCACATCGTGGCCGGCCTCGGTGAGCCGCCGCGACGTCGCCGCCACCGCGTCCCGGTTGGCCGCGTCGGCCCGCAGCCCCGCCACCGGCGAGGTGAGCGAGACCGCCACCCGCAGCCGGCCCGGCTGGACCAGCTTCTCCGGTCGCCGGCCGGCGAGCACCGCGAAGCCGGTGGCGGCGTCCGCCACGCAGGTCGTCAGGATGCCGTGCTCGGTGAGGCCGAACCAGTCCTCAGTGCCGAGCTGTCGCGGAACCACGTCGCGGCCGGGTTTGAGCCCGAGCAGGCCGCAGCAGGCGGCCGGGATCCGGATCGAGCCGAATCCGTCGTTGCCGTGCGCGATCGGCACCATGCCGCTGGCCACCGCCGCCGCCGCGCCGCCCGACGAACCGCCCGGGGTGCGTGACAGCTGCCAGGGGTTGCGGCTGGTCGCTGTGGCGTCGTCGGTGGTCGCCCAGAGCCCGAGCTCCGGCATCCGGGTCACCCCGACGACGACCGCGCCGGCACCGCGCATCCGGCGGACGATCTCGTGGTCGTGTTCGGCGACCGGGGTCCGCGCGGCGGCCGATCCGCGCCAGGTCGGCAGCCCGGCGACCGGGGTGTTCTCCTTGATCGCCACCGGCACCCCGGCCAGCGGCAGGTTCGCCAGGTCCTCCTGCTCGTCGACCTTCTCCGCTTCGACGATGGCCTCGCCGCCACGGACCGCGCGGAAGGCGGACAGCTCCGGGTCGGCCCGGGCGATGTGGTCGAGATGATCGGCAACGACCCGGGTCGCCGAGGTGTCACCCCGGCGTACGGCCCGGGCGATCTGCCGGGCGGTGGTCCCGACCCAGGTCGGTACGATGTCGTGCACGGCACCTCCAGGCAGCCGGTACGCGGTTCGCGTCGCTGTGCGGACCCGTCGCCGGACCCGCCCGGGTGTCGGGCCGGCCCGCAGTGGGCCCGCCCGTCGGATCTCGCCGACGGATCCTCAGCCGAGCGCCTGATCCAGGTCGGCCAGCAGGTCGTCCACGGTTTCGATTCCGACAGACAGTCGCACGAGATCGCCGGGGACTTCAAGAGGCGAGCCGGCGGCGCTCGCGTGGGTCATCCGTCCAGGATGTTCGATCAACGATTCGACCCCGCCGAGCGATTCGGCGAGGACGAACAGTCGGGCCCGGTTGCAGATCCGCACCGCTTCCGCCGCCCCACCGGCCACCCGGAACGAGACCATCCCACCGAACCGGCGCATCTGCTTGGCCGCCGTCTCGTGGCCGGGGTGGTCGCGGTGTCCGGGGTAGAGCACCTGGCGTACCGCCGGGTGCTGGTCGAGGAATTCGACGACCCGTTCGGCGTTGTCGCAGTGCCGCTCCATCCGTACGCCCAGGGTCTTGATTCCGCGCAGGGTGAGCCAGGCGTCGAAGGGTCCGTTGACCGCGCCCATGGCATTCTGGTGGAAGGCCAGCTCGGCGGCGAGTTCCGGATCGTCGGCGACCAGCGCGCCACCGACCACGTCGGAGTGTCCACCGAGATATTTGGTGGTGGAGTGGACCACCACGTCGGCGCCGAGCGCCAGCGGCTGCTGCAGGTACGGCGAGGCGAAGGTGTTGTCCACCACGAGCCGCGCCGCGACGTCGCGGGCCAGGGCGGCCAGCCCGGCGATGTCGGCGATGCCGAGCAGCGGGTTCGTCGGGGTTTCCGCCCAGATCATCCGGGTACGGCCGGGTTGTACCGCAGCCCGGACCGCGTCGACGTCGGAGATCCGCGCGGCGGTCCAGGCCAGTCCCCAGCGTTCGGCGACCTTGGCGAACAGACGGAACGTGCCGCCGTACGCGTCGTCCGGGATGATCACGTGGTCGCCGGGCCGGCAGACGGTACGCAGCAGCGTGTCCTCAGCCGCCAGACCGCTGGCGAAGGCGAGCCCGGTCCGGCCCCCCTCGATCGCGGCCAGGCATTCCTGCAGCGCGTCCCGGGTCGGGTTGGCCGACCGGCTGTACTCGTAGCCCGACCGGGGCACACCCACCTCGTCCTGAGCGTACGTGCTGGTCTGGTAGATCGGCGGCACGACCGCCCCGGTCCGGGCCTCCGGCTCCTGCCCGGCGTGGATGGCGACCGTGTCGAACCCGTATGTCATGGCACGAGGCTAGGCCATCGCTCCGAGCGCCACCGCCGGTGGGACGGATGCCCACCCGACCTGCGGGTACCCCGGCGGGAACGAGCCGGCCCCCGCCGGTGTTGTCCGAGAGGCCACGAACGAGAGGAGTCGCACGGTGTTCCTGCGACCGATGAAAGCGAATCTGCCCGAACCTGGGCAGGCCCTGCCCGGCCGGGACCGGCCGATACCGGTGGCGGACCGGCACGCGGTGCTCGGTACGCCGCTGACCGGCCCGTGGCCGGCCGGTACCCGGGTGGCGGTCTTCGGGATGGGCTGCTTCTGGGGAGCCGAACGGCTGTTCTGGCGACTGCCCGGGGTCGTGTCGACCTCGGTCGGGTACGCCGGCGGCGAGACGCCGAACCCCACGTACGAGGAGGTGTGCTCCGGCGGGACGGGGCACGCCGAGGTCGTCCAGGTGGTTTACGACCCGGCCCGGATCGGCTACGCCGACCTGCTGAAGGTGTTCTGGGAGAACCACGACCCGACGCAGGGCATGCGTCAGGGCAACGACGTCGGTACGCAGTACCGGTCGACGATCTACACCACCGACGCCGAGCAGGCGACCGAGGCCGCCGATTCCCGGGCCGCATTCGCTCCGGTGGTGGCCGCGGCCGGCCGGGACGGGATCACCACGGAGATCCGGCCGCTCGGCGAGTACTACTACGCCGAGAATTACCACCAGCAGTACCTGCACAAGAACCCGGGTGGTTACTGCAACCACGGGCCGAACGGGATGACCTGCCCGGTGGGCGTCGCCCGCAGCGCCGACTGAGCCGCCGCCGACACTGACCCGCAGCCGGCCGCCGCCGATCAGGCGGCGGCCCGCTCCACCTCCCGCAGCATCAACCGCAGCGACTGACTGTGCTTGGCCGGTGGCAGACTCGCCAGCGCCGACCGGGCGTGCCGCAGCCCTTCGACGCGGTCACCCGACTTGACCAGCATCAGCCCACGGTGCAGCTCGATGTGGGTGGCGAACCGGGCCAGGCTGGCCGGCCGGGTCCGGACCGCCCACTCCTGGGCGTCGACCGCGGCCGGGTCGCCGAGGCGGGCGAGCAGCATGCTGGTGAAGATCGCCATCCGCCACTCGGGCACGGCGAAGTCGGAGATCTGCTCGGCGGAGCCGGTCTGGTCGAAGACCCGGCGGGCCTCGTCCAGGTGTGTCAATGCGCTGATCCGGTCGCCACGGACGCCGGCGACGTGCGCCTTGGCCATCAACGCGTTGAGCCGCCCGAGCGATGGTCGGTCAGTCAGCGCGAGGGCCTGATCGGCCAGGTCCTGCGCGACCGTGAGGGCAGCACCCTCGTAGCCGAGGGCCAGCGCGGCGCGGCCGCGGACCCAGACTTGCACGGTCCGGTCGCCGCTGCGATCCGCGCTGACCGCGGCAAGTCGGTACCACCGGACGGCTTCCTGCGCCATCCCGGTGGTCTTGCCGTAGACGCTGAGGAAACGGGCGGCCAGCCCCCACATCACCGGAGTGCCGAGCTGCTGTTGCAGCACGACGAGGTCACTGGCAATCCGGTCCTGCAGCTCACCGGCGCCGACCGACATGTAGTCCCGGCCGAGATTGGCGGCGCGATCCTGCCACTGTTCCTCGGCCGCCGGGTCGCCGAGCGCCGCGGTGAAGCCGCGATGGATCAACTCGGAGACGGCGGCCGGTGCCACCACCGCGGCGGCGAGCCCGGTGATCAGGCCCCGACGTTGCATATGGTCCCCCAAGACCTGCTCGTAGGCGGTCACCACGTCGGCCGTCGCTGTCCGCCGCCCCGCCTCGACGTTCGACAGGTGGCCCTTGCTGAAGTGGCTCAGCGCGGCCATTTTCGCCAAGCTGACACCAGCGGATTCCCGGGCCTTCCTCAGGGTCTCACCCGTATCGCTCATATTCCGCCTGCCCACCTGTATTGAAGACCTTCTGAAAACCCAGCCGCGCTTTTCCTGACCTTCGACTGCCCCTGACTCTATTGGCCAGAGGCCGCGGGGATGGCGCGTGGACGCGTTGGACCGAACCTCCACCGACTCGGCGTAACGGCCCGCCGACCTCGCGGCCCATCGACCAGCATGCCAGTGACAGGCCACCATGTGCACCAACGATCTGGGATCCGGTACACCATACGGCAAAGACGATGGCAGATGTCGACCGCGCTGGACAAGTCCGGGCCGACTTCATCCGATCTCCAGTGAGGTGATACCCGAGACTAAGACCTTAATCAATTATTGTCATTAACCACTCAAAGTAAGTGCAGAGTAACTATTCGTCACCGTCGGTGATGGCCGGCCCAGCCCGGCCGAGGTCCACGCCGTCGCCTCGGCCGAGCTGGTCCGCGCCGTCGCCTCGGCCGGCGGCAAAAATCGTTGCCGGCCGCCGCGCCAGCCGGCTAGCGTGGCCGTACACGGGAAAGGAGGTGGTCCAGCGTTGTATAGCTATAGGACTCGTGAGGTGGCTGCCCGCTAGCCGCTGTCCTTGACAGCTCCGATCGTCGAGACCGTGTGGCAGCGGTGCGGCGAATCCACGACAGCCACCCGACCCCCGGGGTGCCGGCCCAGTCCAGCCGGCCCGCGTCGAAGACGCGGAAGCCCCGGGGGTCGTTTCATGCCGGTAGGCTCGGCCGGATGGCGGTCACCCTGCGCTCGGCCATCCTCGACGACATCGCCCCGGTCGGTCACCTGCACCACCGGTCCCGGCTCAGCGCGTACCAGGGCATCGTGCCGGATGCCGCGCTGGAGACCTACGGCGCCGACGTCACGGCGCGGTGGTGGGTCGAGCGGTGGAGCCACGAACGCGACACGCACCGGCTCACGGTCGCCGAACATCAGGGGCGGCTGATCGGGTTCACCTACGTCGGGCCGCACGAGGACGGCGAGCCGGCCACCGCTGAGCTGTACGCGATCCACGTCGACCCCGAGCACCAGGGCTGCGGTGTCGGCCGGGCGCTGATCCGCGACGCGCTGGGCACGATGCGCGAGCGCCGGTGCCAGCGCGCGGTGCTCTGGGTGTACGCGGCCAACCACCGGGCCCGAAACTTCTACGAAGCGGGCGGCTGGCACCCGGACGGGGTCCGCCGGGACGGCTGGCTCGGGCCGGTGTCGACTCCGCAGTTGCGTTACGCGCGTGACCTCACGGTCGCCGCAGCTGAGCCGGTGACACCGACCGCCGCAGCGGGCTGACCGGCCGCGCCGCCGCAGCGGGCTGAAGCCGGGCGAGAGTACGGGACCGCTGCTGCGGGGGTTCCGTCCAGCCCCGCACTCTCGCCCGGCACTGCCCGCCCTAACCGGGGGAAAACGCCTGGCCGAAGGCGCTCAACCGGCGGAGGCGTGCCGGTTGATCGGTGTGGGCGGGCAACAGTGCGGGACCCCGGGATGCTGGCGGGCGCCCAGGGTCACCGCAGTGGTGAAGCACCATGGTCGGCTGCCCCGGTGGCGGACCGTGCCGGGGCAGCGCTTCCATGGCTCTAGTCAACCCCAGTCGCCAGCGATCAACCGGACACATTGTGCGACTATCGGCCGGACTTTCCCAGGTTTGCCAGCAGGTCCTGGCGGGTGATCACCCCACGTGGTTTGCCGTCAACCAACACCAGGGCCGCGTCGGTGCCGGCCAGCAGCGCCACCGCGTCGCGTACCGGCTGGCCACCGCCCACCATGGGCAGCGGCTGCGCCATGTGCCGCTCGATCGTGTCGTGCAGCTGCGCCTTGCCGCTGAACAGCGCGTCCAGCAGATCCCGCTCGGCGATCGACCCGGCCACCTCGCCGGTCACCACCGGCGGCTCCGCCTTGAGCACCGGCAGCTGCGAGATGCCGTACTCGCGCATGTAGTCGATCGCGTCCCGGATCGTCTCGGTCGGGTGCACGTGCACCAGCTCCGGCAGGCCGCCCGGCTTCGCCGCCAGCACGTCGCCGACCGTTGGCTCGGCCGCCTCTACCCCCAGGAACCCGTACCGGGCCATCCACTCGTCGTTGAAGATCTTCGACAGGTAGCCGCGTCCGCCGTCCGGCAGCAGCACCACAACCACGTCGTCCGGACCGGCCCGGCGGGCCACCCGCAACGCCGCCGCGACCGCCATCCCGCACGAGCCACCGACCAGCAGCCCTTCCTCCCGGGCCAGCCGCCGGGTCAACTCGAAGGACTCCTGGTCGGAGACCTCCACGATCTCGTCACAGACCGACCGGTCGTAGGTCTGCGGCCAGAAGTCCTCCCCCACCCCTTCAACCAGGTACGGCCGCCCTGACCCGCCGGAGTAGACCGAGCCCTCCGGGTCGGCGCCGACCACCCGTACCGCACCGCCGGACGCCTCCTTCAGGTAGCGGCCCACCCCGGAGATGGTCCCTCCGGTGCCCACCCCGGCGACGAAATGGGTGATTCGCCCCTCGGTCTGTGTCCACAACTCCGGCCCGGTGCCTTCGTAGTGCGACTGCGGATTCGCCGGGTTCGCGTACTGGTCCGGTTTCCACGCGCCGGGAATCTCCGCCGCCAGTCGGTCGGACACCTGGTAGTACGAGCGGGGATCCTCCGGCGCGACCGCCGTCGGACAGACGACCACCTCGGCACCGTACGCCCGGAGCACGTTCTGCTTGTCCTCGCTGACCTTGTCGGGACAGACGAAGACGCACGAATAGCCGCGCAGCTGCGCGACGAGCGCCAGGCCGACGCCGGTGTTCCCGCTGGTCGGCTCGACGATCGTGCCGCCGGGCCGGAGCAGCCCGGCCTGTTCGGCGGCCTCGACCATCCGCAGCGCGATCCGGTCCTTCACCGAGCCGCCCGGGTTGAAGTACTCGACCTTGGCCAGCACCGTCGCGGAGATCCCCGCGGTGACGTTGCGCAGCCGCACCAGCGGGGTGTCGCCGATGAGATCGACAACGCTGTCGTGGTAACGCACCTCGTTGTGCCCTTCTGCTGACGCCGGCGAGGCGCCATCGTCGGTTTGAGGTCGTCAGCCGACAACAGCCCGCTGCCGGCGGTGGAGTATGTCGCGGTCAGCCTACTGGTGCCCGGGCACCTCAGCCGACCACCTGACCGGGCACCACCGAATCGCGCCGGGCCTCCCAGTCCAGAAAGCGTTCGGTTTCGGCGAGCACGGTGCCAGCGAGCCAGGTCACCACGAGCGCGTCGTCGACGATGCCGAGCATCAGCAGCATCGCCTCCGGCACCAGGTCGAACGGGGACGCGACGTAGGCCACGGCCGCGGTCATCAACGCCAGCCGCAGGCCGCCGTCGTAGTCGCCGCGCATCGTTGCCCGGATCATCCGGGGCAGCGCCGCCAGCCGCCGCCCGAGTGAGGGACCACCGCGGGTGCCCGCGGTCAGTGCCCGCCCCAGCGCCGCGAACGCCGCCGCCCGCTTGAGTGTCCTGGCCATCGCGGCCACCTCCTCGTCACCGGGCCTGCCGGATGTATGTGTGTCCACCGGCCGCCGGCCGTGCCCCGGTCGTCGACCCGTGGTGTCCTGCCCTCCATGATGCCCGGGATCGGCAAATGTCGCCGGACACGCGTCCCCAGGCCGGTGGACCCCGGCCAGAATCGGGCTGAGCCGGACACCGCGTGCCGAGATAATCTCGAAGGACCTAGCACGACGGCAGCAGCGGATCGCAGCGGGGGGGGCGCGATGGGCACGGGTGGTACGGGGACGCGTCCGACCGACCGGACCGTGGCGACACTGGCCGTCCGGCTGGTGGCGTTCGGAGCCGGCGCCGCCGCAGCGGCCGCAGTGGCCACCGCCGGCACCCTCTACGGGCAGGCCAAGCAGGCCCGGCGGATCATCCCGCTGGCCGAGGCACCGCCGCCACGCGGCGACGGGGTGTACGGTTCCCGGCTGCCCGGACCGCCGCTGACCCTGGTGGTGCTCGGCGACTCGTCGGCCGCCGGCTACGGCGTGCACCGCCCCCGGGAGACCCCCGGCGCGCTGCTGGCCACCGGCATCTCGCGCCGGCAGCGGCGACCGGTCCGGCTGCACCGGCTGGCGGTGGTGGGTGCCCGGTCGGTCGGCCTGGTCCCGCAGGTGGAGGCGGCGCTGGAGCTGCGACCGGACCTCGCGGTCATCCTGATCGGCGGCAACGACGTCACCCACCGCACCCCGCCGGAGGTCGCGGTCGGGCACCTCGTCGACGCGGTACGGCAACTGCGCGCAGCCGGGGCCGAGGTGGTCGTCGGTACCTGCCCGGACCTGGGCGCGATCAAACCGATCAAACCGCCGCTGCGCTGGCTGGCCCGTCGGTGGAGCCGACAACTCGCCGCGGCCCAGACCGTCGCGGTGGTCGAAGCCGGCGGCTGGACGGTCTCCCTCGGCGACCTGCTCGGTCCACGGTTCGCCGCCGAACCGGGTCGGCTCTACTCCTGGGACCGGTTCCACCCCTCGGCTGAGGGGTATGCCATGGCCGCCGCCGTCCTGCTGCCGGCGGCGCTCGGCGCGCTCGGCGCCAGCACCGCGGCGCGTGCTGGCGTCGCCGGCCGGGAGAAGGTGCGGACGCTGCCCCAGGCCGCGCACGAGGCCGTCCGCCACGCCGGCACCGAGGTCCGCGGCACCCGGGTGGCCGGCCGGGAACGGGGTCCAGCCGGCCGCTGGGCCCGGCTGCGCCGTCGGCCGAGGTTCGCCGGCCGATCCTGGCAGACCGCCGCGCTCAACTGGTTGTTCGGTCCGCCGGGCGGCGATCGGGACGGCGACCACCGCAAGTCGGCCGTATCCTCCGATCAGCGGGTAGGCCTGTCCGCCGCCGGACAGCAGGACTGAGCCGTGCGCGACCGCAACCGTACCGACGGAAGGTGACCGCCGTGACGTCGAGAAACATCGCTGTACGGATAGGCCGGGTCACCGCCGCCGCGGTCACCGCCGGTGCGGTGGGCAGCGCCGCGCTGCTGGCCGGAGAGGCGCTGCTGGCCCGCCACCGCCGGTACGCCCAGCCGGAGTTGGAGCTGGCCGTACGGGTGGCGCTCGGTCCGGCCAGCGGCGCGCCACTGCGGCTGGTGCTGCTCGGCGACTCGGTGACCCTCGGAGTGGGGGTGGACCGGGTGGCCGACACGGTCGGCGGCCAGCTGGCCCGGCTGCTCGCCGAGCACGAAGGCGGTTCGGCGGTCGCCGGGCGCCGGGTCCTGCTGTCGAGCGTCGGCGTGGCCGGCTCCCGTTCACGGGACCTGGCCACCCAGGTCGCCCGAGCGCTGCTGGGCGAACGACCGGACGTGGCGGTCGTCCTGATCGGCACCAACGACGCGGCCGCGCTGCGCCGGCCCGGTGAGTCGGCGGTTCATCTCGCTGCGGCGGTACGCCGGCTCCGTAGTGCCGGGACGGAAGTGGTGGTCGGCACCTGCCCGGACCTCGGCGCCGCCCGGGCGATCGCGCCGCCGCTGCGTCAGCTCGCCGGGCTGCTCGGCCGGCGGACCGCCCGGGCCCAGGCCCTGTTTCTTCTCCACATCTCCGAGCCCACAAGACACAGCCGGTTATCTGGGGGGGGGGGTTTTTTTTTTGGGGAGGGGGGGGGGGGGGGGGGGGGGGGGGGGGGGGGGGGGGGGGGGGGGGGGGGGGGGGGGGGGGGGGGGGGGGGGGGGGGGGGGGG